>CAYYGI010000055.1:0-7413 GCA_964471085.1 uncultured Acidimicrobiaceae bacterium | reverse complement strand
TGGACGATCGTCGTCAGCGGTGGAGAAGAGACCGCTCCGAAGGGGATCCCGTCGTAGCCAACGATCGCGACATCCTCAGGAACGCGCAGCCCAAGGTCCTGGCAGGCCAAGAGCGCACCCATAGCCATCGTATCGTTGAATCCCACCACCGCGTCGAGGCCGGGGTGCCTCCGGAGAAGCGACAAGGCGGCGTTGCGACCGTGACTGATCTGTGGGTAGTCCGCTTCCACCGGTGGGCGGAGAACGCCTGTCTGGCTAGTGATAGCTCGCTCCAAAGCAACGAACCGTTCCTGGACGACCTTGGGAAACATCTCGTTCATGAGGACGCCGATTCGCCTTCTACCGTTCTGGACCAGATGATCTACTATCAAGTCGGCGGCGGCCCACTCATCCATTGCAATGGAGACGACGAGGGGGATCTTGCTCCCTCTGCCGATCATCACCAGCGGACGCCCACTGCTCGCAGCGAACGCTTCAATATCAGCGGTCTTCATAGAGGAAGGAAAGAAGGCAATACCATCGACGCCGAGGGTCAGAAGCGTTTCAAGTGCACCCACCCCGCGATCATCGTCAAAATCGAGTTCGGTGACTACCAGGTAGTAGCCATGTTCCCGAGCCTCCGCCTGCATGCCCGCACAGGTATCGCCAAAGCGAAGATCTCGCATGTCAACAGCAGCGAAACCGAAAGTGAGCGAGGTACGGGTCACAAGCGCTCTAGCCATCCGATTCGGACGGTACCCGAGGCTCTCGATCGCCTCCTCAACTCGCCGACGCGTCTCGGGTGCCACTCTTGGGTGATTCGCGAGAACGCGAGAAACGGTCTGGCGCGAGACGTTCGCGACATCGGCCACATCGATGATCGTGGGCCTGTGGACTCCGTTCGAACTTTTTCTCATCAATTGAACCCTATTCGGCTGGGAACGCTTATACAATGACCGGCAGAATGTGAACGTTCACTTTTCGTTGTTTGGTCTTGACGACCGCCTGACGAGAGTGCCGTCTGATCATTCGAGAGAAAAGAATTCCGGACCCATCGCAATGCCGTACCAACCACCATCCTGGACCCATGTCATTCTCCCTCGGAACAACTCAGGACCGATGCCTGAGAACACCCTGGCCGCCATCGTGAGCGCAATCAGATTCGGCGTCAACCTGATGAACGCAGGCCTCACCTCGATCACGACCAACCGGCCCGAACGTATGCTGCTGCACGCAAGGGGCCGGACCGCGAGACCGAATCGCAATCAATCATGAGTTGGATGAAAGCACTCGCAGATGCATACCAGGCTGCGTGCAAGCGGTATCCCGGCGAGAAGCTCATGCTCGTCTCCGATATCGATGGCACCATCATCGACATGCAGTACCTGGTGATGTCAGTGCTCCAGGCGTACGACCAGGAACACGGGTCGAGGTACTTCACACGCCTGGCGCTCTCGGACATCTCCGTGCACGAGAATGATGTCGAGCAGCTTCTTGAACGGCTCCAGATCCCAGATTCCGAACGTTCGAAGGTGATGGAGTGGTACCTCTCCCGGCGTTGGCAGGAGGACACGATTCTCAATGCTCATCGCGCCTTCCCCGGTGTCCTGCCGATGATCCGCTGGTTTCAGCTCCAGCCGAATACAACTGTTGGACTGCTCACAGGGAGACCGGAGTCGCTGCGCGATACGACACTTCGGTCGCTGAATAGCATTGGAGAATCTCACCGGGTGACCTTCAATGATGATGTACTCGTGATGAACCCGCGAGGTTGGGAGCAGGATGTCGAAGGTGCCAAAGTCGCTGGGTTGAAGAAGTTCCGCGAGATGGGGTACCGAGTCTTTGCATTCATCGACAACGAACCTCGCATGCTCGAAGCGCTCGCTCCTGAAGCAGAGCAAGAGAACATTCTGCTTCTCCACGCCGATACAGTCTTCGAGTCCCCCAGCTTCTCTGTTCCCAGTAACGCCGTTGAGGGGAGAGATTACGCGCTGGCGGAACTCGTACCCGACCAGGAGGCGCTCCCAAGCGAGGTCCAGCTTGTGTGGCACGGGGTCAACGATCCGGCCAACCTTGAACATTTCCTTTCCTCAGGTGTGCTCTGGGCCGAGATAGATATACGCACCGACCCTTCCGGCCGCCTCATCCTGCGTCATGACTCATTCGTGACAACGCCCGCTCTCCCCGACGAGGAGTGGCTGATCTACGACGAAGCGATTACCGATCTCGCCGAGAGCGGTGTTGGAATTAAGTTTGACATCAAGGGGGGAGCGGACGTACTTGATCGGGTCTTGAACTCCGTCGCCTCTCTCCTCCTCCCTGATGACCGGCTCTGGTTCAACGGCGAATTTCGCAACATGGGGGAGGCGGAATTTCGACGAATGAGAACAACCCATCCTGGGGCGATTGTGCAATGCCCTGTGGAGTGGCTGAGTCCGCTCATCGAAGCAGTCCCGCACGAAGCACGCCGGCTCCTCGATCTCTTGACCGAATGGGGGGTAAACCGATTCTCAGTGAACTGGGAGCACATCGGTGCTCGCATGATATTCAAGAAGCTGTCGAGTTGGGGCTACGAAGTCAACTTTTACGGGATTCTCGACCTCGAAGGATTCCTTGAGGCAGCAGTGCTTCTACCCCGCTCCGTTACATCAGACTTCAATTTTCCCGAATGGGAATATTACGGGCGCGGGTCGGGAATGAATGGCGTACGATTCTCCTACACGAGCGAAGCCACACACGCAATCACAGCAACGAAGTGAGCCTCATCACCACAGCAACGAGTCCTCCGTTGCCGGATCGAAGAACTGGACACTCCTCATATCGAACAGCAAGTCGACCAAGTCCCCGGGCCTCACCCTCCTGGTCTTGTCAACGAGTAGGCGCATGTATGTTTCGCCGACGGTCAGGCTGAGCAGATCCTCTCGCCCCAACGGCTCAACTACCTCGATTCTTGCCGAGAGAGTGAGGCCGTCAGCAGGTGACGCCGACTCGCCCACCACGTCAACGCCCTCAGGCCGTATCCCCATGATGACCTCGCCATTCGCTGCTGCCGCTTTCGCTCCCCGATCGTCTGGGACGATGAGATCGATCTCGTCGTTCCTTGCTCGGAAGACACCCTCCAATCGTGCAACCTCAACGTTGAAGAAATTCATTGGCGGGTTCCCTACGAAGCCTGCGACGAAAAGTGTCTTCGGGCGGTCATAGAGAGCTTCGGGGACGTCGTACGCCTGGAGCACTCCTTGCGACATCACGGCGATCCGATCGGCCATCGTCATCGCCTCGACCTGGTCATGGGTCACATAGATCGAAGTGATGCCCAGATCACTCTGGAGTCGCTGGATCTCTCCACGCATGGTGAGACGCAGGCGAGTATCCAGGTTCGAGAGCGGCTCGTCAAAGAGAAGGAGTTGAGGCTCCTTTACCAACGCGCGACCCAGTGACACGCGCTGTTGTTGTCCGCCAGAGAGCTGAACGATCTTGCGCTCCAACAGCTCCCCGATGCCCATCATATCGGCCACGTTCCGGACCCGTGTTTGGATCTCTCCCTTCTCCACTTTTTGCAATCTGAGCGGATAGCTGATATTCCCGAACACCGTCATGTGCGGGTACAGAGCGTAGCTCTGGAATACCATCCCGATGCCACGATCCTTGGGAGCGACCTCGTTGACGACGTGCCCATCGAATGAGATAGTCCCCTCGGTGGGCTTGTAAATCCCCGCCACCATGAGCAGAGTCGTCGTCTTCCCGCACCCCGACGGACCTAGAAAAGCCACCAACTCACCGTCGGCGATGTCGAGCGAGATGCTGTCGACGCCAATGACGCCATCCCACTCCTTACTCAGGTTGTTGAGTTCTACCCTCATGTCGACACCCGTTCTCGTCCTCTTTGAGACATCACGTACCTTTCGATCCGCCAGCATAAATATTCAGGAGTAGCTCCTGGGTGAAGATGAAGAAGATCATCAAAGGAATCATCTGGAACAGGCCCACGGCCGCTACCAGATTCCAGTTCATAGGTGCGGTGTCACTGATCAGCTGATTCAGAAATACTGGCATGTTGGCAAACTCGGCACCGATAGTGAAAGTGAATGGCACGAGGTAAGCGTTCCAGCCTGCAATGAAGGTGAACAGGGAGAGCGCCGCCAGGCCGGGACGCACCTGGGGAAGCATGATCTGCCACCACACCCGGAATCGGGACGCTCCGTCGATCAGTGCAGCGCGCTCCATGTCCCAGGGGAGGTTATCGAAAAAGCCCTTCATCAACCAGATGCCGAGCGGGAGTTCGAGAGCGATCATCACCAACGCCACCCCACCCACCGAGTTGAAGCCGATGAAGCCTCCAATGAGGGGAATGCCTCCCAGCCAGAGGAGCACGAAGAATATGGCGATAAGCAACATCTCTGCCTTGAACGCGTGCAACACGAGGATCCCCGTGAGGAATACGTTGCGTCCGGCGAACTTCATGCGCGATAAGGCATAGCCACCTGCGGTCGATGCAATGCCGACACCGATCACCATCGCCATTGCGATGAGGAACGAATTCAACATCGCGTTCCAGATAGCAGGATCGGCGACAAAGGCCCAGTTGTCGAGGGTGAAGCCACCGATGCCCCCCTCTGCGTTGCGGGGCAGAAGGCCTTCGGTACGAGTCGAGAAGGTGGCGATGACCAGCCACGAGTAGCCAACGAGAATCGGCACGATAGAGAGGGTGAGGAAGCCGTAGGCGACGCGGCGCCCAATTTTCCCAGGAACTTTCGGCAGTGGGTTGGAAGGGTGGATCGGTGGTACGACTTCAACGGTGGACATGGTTCACAGATTCTCGATTCTGGGCTCTTCGACGAGCTCCTTGAACTTGAATACTTTCACGTAGACCACGGCGAGGAGAAGCGCTACTGCGATCAGGACGATCGCCCATGTGGCTCCGAAGGCCCACTGACTATTCCCGAAATAGGCGGCGAAGGCGCGTTTGTATGCCGTCAGCGCCCACACCTCGGTCGTGAATAGGCCAGGGCCACCCTCGGTCAGCAACAGGATGTACTCAAAGGAGGTGAGCAGCGAGAGCGTCTGAAATGTTGCAACGAAGAGCAGCGGCCACTTGATCAATGGGAGTTTGATATCACGAATGAGCCGCCACGAGGAAGCACCATCGACCTTGGCCGCTGTGAGAAGATCCTCGGGGATCGAGGCCAGAGCAGAGGTAAAGATGATCATGCCAAAGGAGACACCGACAAACCCATTTGTGATAATCACGAACGCCCAAGGACTCCCTCCCAGAATGAGGTTTCCTCCCGATGCTCCAAGGAATGCGGGGAAGAGCTGATTGTAGATGCCGAACGGTTCACCCTGCCCAATGCGCATCCACATCAAGATGTAGACCACCGACGGTGTCAAGCGGGGCAGCAGCCAGACGAGTCGGAAAAAAGACCCTGAGCGCCTCGGGATACTCATCGTCACGAACGCGAGTACGAGTGCAAGACCGAGGTTGAACAAGACCAGTGTCGCAACGACGTAGAAGATGGTGTTGCCCAGGATCTTGGGGAAGAACGGGTCAGCGAAGAGGCGCTCGTAGTTGGCAAATCCGATGAACTCCCAGGGCTCGCCAAAGTTTGCGCTGGAGAGATTGGTGAAGCTGAGAATGAGCAGCAGGATGCCGGGAACGATGAAGAAAGTAAGCACTAGCAGAAGTGCCAGCGCCAGAAAACCGTAGGCGGTCGCCGTGGAACGCACACGCCGACCAAGCGTCTGGAGCGTCGAGGCAGGCGCACCGACTGCGGCCCTTGCCGGAGCCTCCTTTTCCAACGACGGTGTCATCCGATCGAAACCTCTCAGGTGAATTGACATGGAGAGGTGGGGGTGGGAACGAGTCCCTCCCCCACCTCACGACTGCGGGGACGCGCGTTACTCGATGATCACGTTGTCACCGAGATCGAGCTGGAGCTGGTCCACAACTAACGCGACGGCTTCCTCTGGTGTCATCTCACCGGACTGCACAGCCACGATCCCAAGATAATAGGCCTCGGACCAGGCACTGAAGAAAGGACTGTTCGGTAGGAAGGTCGTGAACTCGAGGAGCGGCGCCATCTCACTCTGGAACCTTGCGGCCATGTACGGCTCGTACACCAACTGTGAATACAGAATAGCAACCTTGCCTGCTGCCAGTGCATACTCGGTGTTCAGTTCGGTGGTTGTTGCCTTGGCAATGACCAACAGTGCAAGATCGACATGCTCTGTGGCCGAGCTCACCATGTACACCAGTGGATGGGTCAGCGTGATCGGTGTATTGGTCCCTGCTGCGAGAGCCGGGATAGGACCGAAGCCGACGTTCTCGAAGAGATACTCCTCACCACCGCGATCAGCGACGAAGTTGACTGCCCAATCCGTCCACTGCCATGAGCCGCCGAACCAGAAGAGCACGTCTCCTCTGGCAACGCCGGTGTTCCATCCCGGCCAGTCTCCGTCGAGACGAGTATCCACCAGGATATCGCGGGCAACAGCGTCGGCCATCAATTCGTACACCTTCAGTGCAGCTGCAGTGTCGAAGATCAGAGCACCTCCGTCGCCCAAGATCTCGCCTCCCGCTGCGTAGTAGAAATACAGAAAGTCGGGACCATTCCTCGGACGGTGCCACCAGCCATTGCCCGGGTCAACAACGCCAGCCTTCACGGCTGCCTCCGCGGTGTCGAACATGTCCTCCCAGGTGAAACTTCCATCAGAGACCTTAGCGGGGAGGCTATCGATCTCTGCCTGGGTCCAACCCAACTCTGCCAGGAGATCCATGCGCCAGTACATCGGCCGTACCTCGGCATCCTGCACGATGGCGTAACGTCGACCGTCAAGCTCAACAGGTGCCCACATTGTACTGAGAATGTCATCGAACTCGGGATGATCCCCGATCCGGTCGGTCAGGTCAGTGATGAGGCCGGCCGGAGCCCAGGTGCCGATGTCCGCGTGGCTCGATAGCATGATATCAGGCGCTTCACCCGCCGCCGATGCCAGCTCGAACTCGGTCTTGTAATCGCCCCAGGGGGTATTGTCCTGGATGATCCGAACCACGACGCGACGATCATCGCCTGCCGCCTCAAGCTCGACGTTGGCAGCGGGAACAGCCCTCATGAGATTGTTGCAGCGCCCGTCCTCGGTGGGTGGAGTCGCCTTGCACCGGGCAACGAGCGTGATAAGTTCTCCCCCGACCGGTACTTCTACTATCTCTGTCACCGTTTCTCCGGGTACCTCAACAATAATCGTCTGAGGTGGTGCGTCACCTGGCTCCGCACCTGCGCAGGCCGACGCTACAAGCGCGAACACCAGGCTCAGGAGAATCCAGGCTCGAAATCGTGTACTTCTGTGCTTCATCATGTAACTCCTCATTACCTTCTCGTGTGACTCCGCCTCACTCCAATGCAGCGCAGGGAGGAGAGCGGACTTCTCAGGAAC
>CAYYGI010000054.1:1428-7472 GCA_964471085.1 uncultured Acidimicrobiaceae bacterium | reverse complement strand
CTGATGACTGACACCGCTGATGACTGAGGTTCGGGAAGTCCGCGTCGACCCTGACGACTGGGCAACACACCGTATGCTCGCGAACACGCCCCAGATCGTTGTGGGGGGACCCGGCACGGGCAAGACGCAGTTTCTCTGCGACCGAGTGAGCCACGCTGTCGACACCGGGCAGGTCACCACCGACGAGGTCATATTCCTGACCTTCTCAAGACAGGGCGTCAACGACATCCGCACAAGATTGTTCGAAGCCCTTGGATCCCGCTCCTACCGCGTCAACGTGTCAACATACCACTCGCTTGCGATGCGGATCGTGGAGGCTCACGCGACCGATCTCGGCTGGCCCTCGCCGCCTACGATCCTCGCCGGTGCAGAACAAGAGCACTTTGTCGCGGCGTTGCTCAAGGACGAGGATCCGAAGCAATGGCACGCCTCGTTCCGAGGGATCCTCACCACCGAAGCAATAGCGGGAGAGGTCACCGACTTCATCCTGCGCTGCCACGAACACCTCCTCACCCCCCAAGACGTTGCTGCGCACAAGAGGGATCAGTGGCGTGCACTTCCTGAGTTCTTCGAGAAGTACCTGCTCAGACAGGTTGCATCAGGCCGCACTGATTACGGTCGGATCCTCGCTGACGCGGTTCGGGTCGTCGAGGACCTCCCGGAGGTCACCGCGCCCTACAAGCTGATCGTGGCGGATGAATACCAGGACACCTCACCTGCCCAAGCAAGGCTCCTTCTCGGTCTCGCAAATAGCACGACAGATCTCCTCGTCGCGGCGGATCCGTACCAGTCGATCTACTCATTCCGTGGCACAGACCTCCACAACGTGTTCCGCTTTCCAGAAGCAACCGAGGTAGCTCTCGGGTCTCGTGCAGAGCGCCTCATCCTGACCACATCCTTCCGAGTGCCGGTAGAAATTCTTTCATCAGCAGTCGCTCTCACTGCTCGCGAGCTACCCGGTGGCGCAGGGAGAGTGCTGAGCACCCGCTCAGGTGGGTCTGTCTCTGCCCACATCTTCACCCTCGATGCCGAGGAAGCTGACTGGATCGCCGAGGACATCGAGCACACCCACCTGAGGCACGGGGTGCCTCTCGAACGGATAGCGGTATTCGTCAGGTCCACTGCGCCATTCACACACGAACTCTCCCGAGCCCTTTCGCGACGAGATCTCCCCCACACATCTGAGGAGTCCAGGCTCACAGATCAGCCGATCATCCGCTTTGTGCGCGATCTCGTCACCGCTTCAACGTCGGAGGAGAACGGCGACGAAGCCCTGCGAAGAGCGCTATTGAGCCCCTACATCGGCGTGCCGCACGGCGCCCTTGTCAGCATGGGCGAACGGCGCGCGAGAGGTGAAGCGTGGGCTGCCATCGTCGAGGAGGGCGTGGCGCAGGCCAGCGCGCTCGCAGCTCTCCTCTCGGACCCGTCCTGGGCGAACCGCCATCCGGCGTCGTCCGGCCTCTGGCATGTCTGGAGCACGCTCCCCCACCTCACACGCATTGCAACAGAGGATGCACTCGTCAACGACCGCCAGGCCTGGTCGGCATTCGCCCAAGCACTCGACAGGCTCGCCGAACGCTCTCCGAAAGCAACATTGGCAGATCATGAACAACTCGTCAGCCACTCGGATTACGAAGCAGACCCGCTCTTCGACTTCCGCCTCGACGATCATCGGGGTATCACGATCACGACGCTCCACCGGTCCAAGGGAACCGATTTCGATGTCCTGTACATAGCTCAGGCAACAGAAGGCACCCTTCCGGACTTACGAGCGACCGACTCGATCCTCGGCTCTCGACACCTCAACCCGCATCTCCCTGCCGATACCGCGTCGTATCGGGTGTTTCGGCTCGATGAGGAGCGCAGACTCGCGTATACGGCGATGACTCGAGCGTCGCGCAAAGTTGTGTGGACCGCCACCTGTGAGGCAGGTCCCCGGGGTCGCTCTCCAAGTCGATTTCTGCCTCTGGTCGCACCGATCACAGACGCGGAGCACCACGGAGACCCTCTCACGCACCGGTCCTTCGAAGCGGATCTCCGACGTACTCTCAATAGCCCCCAGCACTTGGACTCTGAGAGGCTCGCCGCGGCTATGACATTGAGCAGAGGGCCGAACATCGGCCTCGGGGCACCCCTCGAACGCTACGGCGCTCCCCTGCCCGGCTCAGACGATCATCTGCTCCAGGGGGCGTTACGAATGTCTCCGAGCCAAGCCACCGGCTATCTCGATTGTCCTCGGAAGTACGCCATCGAACGCTTCCTGATGACCCGCTCTGAGGGAACGGAGTACATGCGTTTCGGCTCCCTCATCCACTCGGTATTAGAAGACGTTGAACGCGATGCGGCCGAATCCGGACGCGTACACGGCTCGGCTGAGGACGCAACTGCACAATTGGATCTCGTCTGGGACGATTTCGATTTTGGCGATGATGCTGTCGGGAGAGCTTGGTACAACAAAGCAGTCAAGATGCTCACTGACACCTACAACCTGTGGCCGACATCAGCCAAGGCAGTGGGCTTCGAGACGGGCCTTGAGATGACGATCGACGGAACATCCTGGCTCGGGTTTGCGGACCGCATCGAGAAAAGAGGTGCCGGAGTCTTCGTGATCGACTACAAGACAGGACGCCAGTTCTCGATTCCGGAAGCTGCCGAGTCGATTCAGCTCGGATACTACGCGATGGTCGCAGCAGAGAACTCCGACATCACTCAGCATGGGAGCGTTGTCGGCGCCGAGTTCTGGTTCACAAACATCGCGAACAAGAGCTCGATCGGTACCCGCGCGTTCGATATGGCGAACTTGGACCTTGTCCGCGACACGATGGTCAGCGTCTCAAGAGCAATCAAAGCAGAGCATTTTGATCCAACGCCGGGACCACACTGCGCATCGTGTGACGTCGAACTCGTATGTCCCGCTCGTGCTGCCGGAGCGGAGGCATTCGCGTGAGTCGCGACTTTCATCCTACGGACGAACAACGCTCAATAATCGAATATCCTTCTGAGCCGCTCCGCGTTGCCGCAGGAGCAGGGACCGGGAAGACCTCGACGATCGTCGAGCGAATCGTGCACCTGGTGTCGCGCGGCATGGACGCTTCAAGGATTCTCGGCCTCACATTCACACACAAGGCAGCAGATGAACTCAACGAGAGAGTCCTCGCTGCCCTCGGCGCCAAAGACGCCTCCCTCCAGCACGCAGAAGGCCGTACTCCGGAGATATCCACCTATCACGGGTTTGCCGCAGCGATCCTTGATGAGTTCGGTCTCTACGTCGGCTACGACCGCTCCTCGATGCTGATGGATGAAGGGCAGAGATCCGAGCTTGCCACCCTCGTTCTGCGTACCACGGACGCGCCGAATCTCGACCTCACGTCATTGACGACCCGGCGCAAGGAGATGCTCTCCCTCGCAGGCGCGATCATGGACAATCTCGTCGATCCAGAAGAGATCCGACGCAGCGCTCCTCAAGGAGTAGAGGATGCCGAGAATTCCGGCAGAGACCAGACGACGAAGGCTTGGCAGAAACGCCTCGCTCTGACCGATGTTGTCGAGCAGTTCGAGAGAGAGAAGCGTAGACGCGGACTCTTGGAGTTCGGCGACTTGATCCGCCTTGCAGTCGAGGTCGTTGAGCACTCACTCGATATCTCGGCAGCAATCAGCTCTCGCTACGACGCCGTCGTGCTCGATGAATACCAGGACACCGACCCTGCCCAGCGACGTCTCCTCACGGCACTCTTCTCGACCAAGGTACCAGTCACCGCCGTAGGAGACACAGACCAGACGATCTATGAGTGGCGCGGTGCCTCCGCAGAGAACTTCGAGTCGTTCCCGAACGACTTCCCCCGAAGCAACGGATCTGCTGCAGAGACATTCCCTCTCAGTGAGAACCGCCGCTCTGACCGAATCATCCTCGATCTTGCCAACACCGTGCGTACCGAGCTTCCTCTCATCGAGGGTGCCCTCCCCCTCACCCCGGTCCAGGGTGCTAGTACCGGGGAGGTCATTACGGCATGGTTTGCAACCGAGCGATCCGAAGCAGAGTGGATCGTGAGCATGATGCAGCAGCGTCGAGCAGCCGGCGTCCCCTGGAGCGAGGTTGCGGTGCTCTGCCGTAAGCGTTCCCACTTCGCGCCCATCGTTGACGCTCTCAGTGCCGAGGGAATCCCGTTCTCCGTCGCGTCGATCGGCCAACTCCTCGAAGTTCCCGAGATCGCCGATCTGCTCGCCTGGCTCAACATCATCGACGATCCTTCTCACGAGCTCTCACTTCTGCGCATCTGGATAGGTGGGCGATACCGACTCGGCATGGCCGACATTGCATTGCTCCGCCGGTGGTGTGACGCCAATAAGGAGTGCACCCTCTTTGACGCTGCCGTCAACGTCGAGGATGTTGCCGATGTGACACCTGAGGCCGCCGAGCGGATCGCTCGCTTCGTGGCCCTCCACGCCCAACTCGTCAGTACCAGCCAGGTGGCCTCTGTACCTGGAATCCTCGACATCGTGATTGACGCGTTGGGCTTCTGGGATGAGATCGCCGCCCTCGAAGAAGGAGCGGGGTTGACGGCACGACTCAACACATCGAAGTTCATCGGTCTGGCCCAAGAGTGGAGGCCGATCGAAGGTTCCTCCTCTCTCGGCGGATTTCTGCGATATCTCACCGCACTCTCCGAATCCGGCAGAGCAGACGAGCTGGCCGCTGTGATGCCACCAGAACTCGATGCTGTCTCGGTACTCACCGTTCACGCGGCAAAAGGTCTCGAGTGGTCAGATGTCTATGTTCCAGCAGTAGCCGACAAGGTCTTTCCCGGGAAGTCACGCGTGCACGACAATCCGGATCAGATAGGCCAGATCCTCCCCTACAACCTCCGTCTCAATCGCGACCAGTTCGCCCCGATTGCAGCAGCTTCTCGCAAGGAGAGAGAAGAGATGCTGAGAGGAAGGCACCTCGACCAAGAGTGGCGGCTCTGCTACGTCGCAGCGACTCGAGCCGCCCACCATCTCGTCATCACCGGCCACGCCTGGGATGGCGCCCTTAAGAACCCTCGCACACCTTCTCCTCTCTGGGAGATGGCGAGCAACCTCCCTGGCGCCCGTCAGGGACCGATGGAGGAGGTACCCTTGGTGCTCCCCGAAGAGCCTCCCTTCGTCACCCCCCCGACGCCGACTGACCCACTCTTCCCCGAGGGAGCAGCTTCGGCGCTGAGACGTACCGTTGCAGACCCAGGATGGATCCAGGAGGAACACCCCGATCTCGAGTCAGACGTCAAACAACGAGTTACTCAACTTGAACTCGCGATCGGTGATCTCGCCGCTCCCACGCTAGACGAAGCGGCACCGCACTTCGTTGTTTCAGTCACGAATCTCGTGACCCTCGCGAGCTGCGCCTTGAAGTTCAAGTGGACTCACCACGACCGGCTACCTCGCAAGCCGCGTCGATCGGCAACTCTTGGGACCGAGTTTCACCGGAGAATCGAGATGCACAATCTTGGCGTGATCTCCTTCGAGGACCCGGACCAAACAGCCTACGATGCCACAACCGATGAAGCTACTTCCCGAACCGACGGCTCGGAGTCAGATCTCCAAGCGTATGCAGCCCGGAATCCGTGGATGATCTTCGAGGAATCGAGGTACGCGGAGATGACCCCGATTCATGTAGAAGCGCCCTTCGAGATCAACGTCGGCAACGGTTCGATCCGCGGAAAGGTTGACGCGATCTACACTGGGGAGCAGGGAGGATGGGAGATCGTCGACTACAAATCTGGGAGAAGTCGCGAAGATGCTGCACGTAGGGTACAACTCGAAGCCTACGCGATTGCAGCCTCCCAGGGAGCACTCTCCACGACCGCACCCGAGAATATTGATGTCACCTTCGCGTACTTTGGAGGCGGAGAACTCGAAGACATCACCGAAACCGCAGACCACGAGTGGATCGAAAGGGCGCAACGCCATGTGGAGGAACTCATCGACTTGGGTATCAACGGACCTTTCGAACCGACACCGGGAATCGATTGCCGCTGGTGCGACTTCCTCCATCTCTGCCCCACAGG
>CAYYGI010000054.1:0-1328 GCA_964471085.1 uncultured Acidimicrobiaceae bacterium | reverse complement strand
GGAGAGAGGCCGAGCTCAGAGAACCTGACCACCCGCGACATCCAGGAGAATCGTCACAGGGCCGTCGTTCACGAGGCTGACCTGCATACGGGCGCCGAACACTCCTCGCTCAACAACAATCCCTCGTGCCTCGAATCCAGCGCATACTGCTGTAACCAGTGGTTCTGCGGCACCGCGATCCGCTGCGCTAGTGAACGAAGGCCTCCTCCCTCTCCGGGTATCGGCCTGAAGTGTGAACTGGCTGATCACGAGCACCGCGCCGCCGACATCCTCGACTGACCGGTTCATCCTCCCCTCACCGTCCGGAAATAGCCGCATCTCGCTGATCTTGCGCACAACAATTTCCACATCAGCCTGGTCGTCTCCCCGGCCCACTCCAATGAGCAGAACGTACCCTCTCTCGATCCCACCGACGACCTCGTCCTCAATCGTCACATGGGCCGATGAAACCCGTTGAATCACAGCCCGCACGATACCTCCACCGCTCGCTGGCAGACCGAACCTACACTTGTCAGGATGATTCGCTCACTCGTACTCTCTCTCGCGCGCGGCTTCGTGATGGGTGCTGCTGACATCGTTCCTGGCGTGTCTGGTGGCACTATTGCACTCATGTTCGGCATCTACGAACGCCTCGTCGCATCGATCAAATCGGGATCATCAGCTCTGGGCGCAATACTCAGAGCCGACCTCAGTGGGTTCAAGCAGTGGATGGGCAGAATCGACTGGCTCTTCATCCTTCCTCTCGGAGTGGGCATCCTGAGTGCAGTCGTGGCTCTCTCCCACATCGTTGAACATCTCCTTGAGACCCAGGCCGTGCTGATGGCGGCACTCTTCAGTGGACTCGTTGCGGGTTCCATCATCATCGCGTGGGCGATGATACGCCACCGGACCGGTCAACACATCTGGATCGCGATTGGAGTCGCAATTGTCGTCTTCTTTGCTCTCGGGCTCGGGGGGGCTGGACCCGGCGAGGGTGTGAGCGCCACCACCGATCCCGCGATGTGGGCATTCTTTGCTGCGGGAGCAATCGCTATCTGCGCGATGATCCTCCCCGGGATCTCAGGCTCCTTCATACTTGTGCTCCTGGGAATGTACGCGCCGCTCCTGAGCGCCGTTACCAACCGCGAATTCGCTACGTTAGCCATCTTCATACTGGGTACAGTCGTCGGGCTCGCCCTCTTCTCACAAGTTCTCCACCGTGCATTGACCCTCTATCACGACATCGTGATAGCAGGTCTCGTCGGCTTGATGGGCGGGTCACTGCGTGTGCTGTGGCCCTGGCCCGATGGGGTGGCCTCAACGGCTCTCAACACACCAGAGAACGACGT
>CAYYGI010000053.1:0-7735 GCA_964471085.1 uncultured Acidimicrobiaceae bacterium | reverse complement strand
ACCGTGAGTGCCTCGCACACTGCGTTCATCCGTTCGGGGCTGAGAGTGGTGATGTGTTCGGTGAGGTGCGATACAGTGATGAGAGTCATGTTGTCGGCGGTAAGGACACATTCCTCAGGCATGCCGTCCTCTCGATCAAGCTCTACCTCAGTCGCAATCCCCCGGCGCGTTCTCGTCGCGGGGATCGAGAGCACGTCGCTTAGAACCGGGATGACAGCATCTCTCGTGAGAATAAGGTGAGGCCGAGGCCTCGTGTCCGGAGGTTCATACCACCAGATCTCGCCTCGCATCACCACCTCTTACCTGCTCTCTCTTCCTCCTCGTCGAGGCGCTTGAACGTGCGGCGGCTGTTCTCTCGCGTCTGCTCTGCGAGATCGCCCCATTCGTCCACGGTCCCCTGGGGAGTCTCGCTGTAGGCGGCAACGAGTTCGGCAGTGAGCTCTGCCTCCCGACTTCCCGCAAGGTGCCCCTCAATGGCTTCACGAATGAGTGCAGACCGCGACACCCCCGTGCGGCGAGCCTCCCGGTCGAGCGCTTCCACCATCTCGGAGGTCAGTTGCACGATCGTTTGAGTTCGAGCCATATGGTGATCATAGGCCTCTGAAGCCATCGCGTCAAGGCACCCCCCACCCCACCCCGGATGTCAAGGAAGAACAAAACAAGAAGGCTGTCCGGTGCACAAGTCATACTACGTTGCCCCCATGCATCGATTCATTGCTTCCGGATTCGGCGTTGGCCTTATCCCCTCCAAGCTCTGGGGGAGCGACAACGGAGCGGGTACGTTCGGCGCGGTCTTGGCAGCAGTGTTCGCCGTGACGTGGTGGAATCGCTCCTGGTGGTTCCATGTTGCCGTCTTTGCTCTCTTCCTCGTACTGTCGTTGTGGTCAGCGGTGCCGTTCTCCGACGATCACGCCGATCCGGGATGGATCGTCATCGATGAGATGGCAGGAACCTTCATTGCTGTAATTGGACTCGCCGGCTGGCCCTGGGTCATTGCGGTTGTCGTTGCCCGCCTCGCCGACATCTTCAAGGTGCTCCCTGGTGTGAGACGAGCTGAACGCTTACCAGGCTCCATTGGAGTCACGATGGATGACGTTATTGCAGGCCTCTACGGCCTCGCCGCAGGCTGGCTCGCGGTACTTCTCTTCTCGCTCTGAAATCCAGGCCTCGTGCCGAAAATTACGAGAGATTGATGTATCGCGCCCCAGCAATGCCTTCCAGCTCCAAGAGCCCTGCCAATGCTTCTTCTGGCAGAGACTGATCCAGGGCAATACCCATCATTGCGGCAGCACCGTCTGGAGAGCGACCAACGACCATGTCTGCAATGTTGATGTGGAAGTCACCAAGGAACGTACCTACCCTGCCAATACACCCTGGGATATCCTCGTTGCGGATGAGGAGCATGTGATCGGTGAGGGGGACTTCGATAGCATAGCCATCGGCTGCGATCAGCACTGCACCTCTGCGTTCCATGTGACTCCCTGAAATCGTTCGGGCACGCCCCGCAACCTCGCCACTGATCTCAATCACTGACTGATAGCCCGACGTCCCTTGTCTGGACTCCTCAACAACGGAGATCCCGTGCTCCTGGGCAAGGAGGGGAGCGTTGACATACGAGACCGGAACATCGGTGGCTGCTGAAAGCGCGCCCTTCAATACCGCGAGCGCTATCGGGCGCACCGGCTCATCAGCGAGTTGACCCTGGGAACACACGGTCAACGTACTCGGCAACCCCTTTGCGAACACCGTGAAGATTGTGCCGAGCTGTTCCGCGAGCTTGATAAATGGCAGTACCTCAGGCGAGACCGTCGGGCCGAAGTCGAGGTTTACAGCGCTGAGCACCATCTCCCCTCGCAGAGCGTCAGCCACAGCAGCCGCGACCGCGATTCCAGCCTTGTCCTGGGCCTCGGCGGTGCTTGCTCCAAGGTGGGGAGTCACGGTAATGCGCGACACAGCAAAGAGAGGGCTATCTGTCGTGGGCTCCGTATCGAACACGTCCACTGCAGCACCCCCGACAGCGCCACTGAGAACTGCTTCAGCGAGATCCGCCTCGTTGACAATGCCGCCCCGTGCAACATTTACGATACGCACACCCACCTTCATCTTGGCGATCGACTCGGCGTTAATGAGGTTCTCCGTCGCAGGAGTCCTCGGGAGATGGATCGTAAGCATATCTGCAACAGCGAAGAGCTCTTCGAGTAAGAGCATCTCGATACCGAGGCGTCTTGCACGCTCTGGCGACACATAGGGGTCGTATGCCACGATTCGCATACCGAAAGCCGATGCGCGCTGAGCAACGAGCGTCCCGATCTTCCCAAGCCCGAGAATGCCGAGCGTCTTGTCATGAAGCTCAACCCCTCTGAACTCTTTGCGATCCCAGCGGCCTTCACGGAGGCTCCGATCCGCTTCCGGGACCCTTCTTGCTTGAGCAAGCAGCAACGCCATGGTGTGTTCAGCAGCCGAGATGGTGTTTGCGTTTGGGGCATTGACAACCATGACTCCGTGAGCGGTTGCCGCATCGACATCGATGTTGTCGACACCAATCCCGGCGCGCCCCACAACTCTGAGTTTCGGAGCTATCTCGATCATGGCGCGGTCAACGTTCGTTGCTGACCGAACAATGAGGGCAGCAACTTCTGGGAGCAGAGCCAAGATCTCCTGTCGTGATCTGCCTACTGCATCAATCACTTCACAGAACTCCTTGAGACTGTCGATACCTGCGTCGGCGATAGGCTCGGCGATCAGTACTTTCGGGCGGCTCATTGCATCTCCTCAGGGCAGCATGTAGATTTGTTGAGAGAATAAGGCATTGTTCGCGTCGACGATCGCTTAGCGACCATCCGGGGAGAGAAGCCAGTGAGCAAAAGCAAGGGCCCCAGGAGAAGCTGTGGGATCGATCACCGTCAAGTCGTATGGATTGGGAAGATCCGTACCTGGGATTGCAACCAGGGTGAGGTGTTGGCGCGCTGCAAGGAAGGAACCATGCTCGCTCAACGTCACAGCGTGTCGCTGATCAGTTACGAGGAGGGTTGCCCCCATGCCCGTACCGGTTCGGATATACCAGGGCTCATCTCGCGGATCAATGCCTGCAGCTACCCACGCGCCCAATTCAGCGTTGTTGGTACCAGAACCGTCATCCCTGCTCACAAAGGGAATCTCCTCGGCCGCTACGAATTCCAGAGCGGCAGTGAGCGACCCCGAAGGGAGAGATAGCGCCGGGTCCGCGACAAGAAAGAACGTGCTCGCGAACACGTCGACGCGTAGTGACCCAGGATGCTCTCTCAGATAGTCGTCGAGCAGCGGACGGTTGTGAGTGATAATCATGTCAGCATTCCCAGCAGCAGCGAACGCTACTGCTTCTGCCGATGAGAGCGCGACGACTGAGATGTGAATATCGGGATCTGTTGCCTCGTACGCGGTGACAAGCTCCTCTATGAATCCGGAGTCCACCAGCGTCGTCCCAGCAGCAACTACGACACGGGTCTCACCAATTCCGCTACAAGCAGCGACCCCCGTTCCAGCAACAAGGGCGAGAAGTAGCCAGTAACGGAGCTTCATTGCGAACCAAGAATCGATTCGACGCGCGCATCAACGGGGGAGGAGAGCACGTTCTCAACGGTGCCTTCCTGGAGTACAACTCCCTCATCAAGCACGATCAGCCTGTCGGCGAGCGCTCGGACTTCTCTCAGACTGTGGGTAGCCCAGAGCAGTGCCCGATCGGCTGTTTCGCGTTTGATGATGCTCCCGATATCGGCGCGACTGGCAGCGTTGATTGGTGAGAGTGGCTCGTCGAGCAGTACAAGAGGTGCCTTGGATGCAAGTGTACGCGCCAGCGATATCCGCTGAGTCTCCCCTACCGAGATCTCGTCACAGGGGCTTGCAAGGAGATGCGTCACACCGAACTCCTCTGCAAGCTGATTCGCCTCCACCGACTCCTCCACATCCAACCCGAGCAGCAGGTTCCACGCAACGGTGCCGCGGAACAAATACGGTGTCTGGGGGAGATATGAGATCTCCCCAAGAGGGAGAGAGCGGGGAGTTGTGCCTGCAATCGTGCGCAGCACGGAGGACTTCCCTCCCCCATTCGGGCCGAAGAGAGCAACTGACTCCAAGATACCTAGGGAGATATCGAGGCGATCAAGGACGGACCCATCCTTTGGGAACGTGATCCCCTTGAACTCGAACGTATCAGACATTGGCGTCACCCATCGGCATCGCCCCGAGCTTGAAGCCACGCCAACCCACCGTTAACAATTATTGACAACACAAGGAGAACGATACCAAGCGCGATTGCTGCACCGAACCGTGCTTGTCGTGTCTCTTGCACGATCGCCGTTGTGAGAACTCTCGTCTCCCCGGAGATGTTGCCTCCAACAATGAGCACTGCCCCGACTTCAGCGATCACGCGCCCGAATGCTGCCGCTACAGCGACCACGATACCGACCCGAACCTCGCGAACAAGAATCGCGAAGCGCCCGATGAAGGGGAGACGGAGCGCCCGAAGCTGCTCGGTAGCTGCCGGTGAGAGCCCCGAGACAGCGCCGAGTGTGATGCCCATTGCAATAGGGAGAGCAAGCATGCTCTGGACGATCACCATCGCGATTGGGGTAAAGAGCAGCTCAAGGCCCCCGAGCGGTCCCTCCCCCCAGAGGAGCAGGAGCACGAAGAGCCCAGCAAGGACGGGGGGGAGGCCCATGCCGACGTTCACGATAGTTACGACTGCGGTGCGTCCCCGAAATCTGGCTTGCGCAAGCCACACACCGGCTGGCACACCAATGCCTGCACCAATGATCGTGGCCGAGAGGGAGACTGCGAGGGTGAGGAACAGGATCTCACGCAGGTCAGGTCCGAAGTCCGCAAGGTGACGGATGCCTTCTGCAAGCACATCTACAATGAACGACATCACCGAAATCTACGGCGTTCACTGGCCATGGCGCGCTCCTCGCTGCGCTTCGAGCCAGTTGCATGCCCAATTCTCCCTCTCCCTGCCCTAACTGGCGTCATCGCCTGCTCTCGCATCGGCTACTATCCCCTCCGTGGAGACCTCGGAAAGCCAGTCAGACAATGCCCTTCGCTCAGACATCCGCTTCTTGGGGAATCTGCTTGGCGACACCCTTGTGGAACAGCATGGCCAAGCACTCCTCGATCTTGTTGAAGAAGTGCGAGCACTCACCAAAACGGCTCGCGATACTACCAACAGAGAAGAGTCAGGGCGAGCTGGCAGAGAGTTAGCTGCTCTGCTCGACGGACTCGACCTCACCCAGACTATCCAACTTGTGCGTGCATTCTCGATGTATTTCTCTCTTGCTAACGTCGCGGAACAGGAGCACCGCCCTCTCTCTGGAGGAGTGACGACCGACCTTGCCCAGACAGTGGATCGCATCCTTGAGTCCGGCATCGACCCTGCCCCGCTGCGCGAGGTTGTAGAACGCCTTGAGGTCCGCCCCGTCCTCACCGCCCACCCCTCAGAGGCTGCTCGTAGATCGGTCCAGTCCAAGACGACCGAGATTGCCGCCCTCCTCACACAACGGCGCAGCACCGGTAGCTCTGAGGCCGTTCAGGCACAGATTGAACGCAGAGTTGCTGAACTAATCGAGGCTCTCTGGCAGACGGATGAGCTCCGCGTTGAGCGGCCAACCCCTATCGACGAGGCACGCTCAGTCATCCACTTCTTTGACACCCTCTTCGACTCGGCTGCTCCGGCAGTCTTCGACGAGCTCGACCATCAGCTCGCACGGCTGGGCATCTCGCTCGATGTTGGAGCGAAACCTCTCCACTTCGGTACCTGGGTAGGGGGTGACAGGGATGGCAACCCGAACGTCACTCCGGAGATCACCCTTGAGGTACTCAAGATGCAACATCTTCACTCGGTGCGCAACTTGATCGCGAAGGTCGAGGATCTTGCCGTGGAGTTATCAACCTCCGAGAGGATGGTTGGAGTCTCTGATGAACTACGCGCGTCACTTCTTCACGAAGCCGAACGGTTCCCGGAAGTGCACTCACGTTTCACGCGCTTGTCTGCTGGCGAACCGTACCGCCAGAAACTCGCGTTCATTCAACACCGCCTTCACAACACGCTCACCCGATTCCAGGGCGTTGCCGACGAAACCTCCCAGAACGGCTACGCCTCGAAACAGGAACTGATCGAGGATCTTCTAGAGATGCGAGACTCGCTCTCACAAAATCAGGGGGAGGCGCTTGCTAAGGGTGCCCTCACCCGACTGATCCGTCTCGCGTCTGCCTTCGGGTTCCATCTCGCAGTCATGGATATCAGAGAGCATGCAGAGAAACACCACGCCGTTGTTAGCGAGCTGTACACAGGAGTTGGGGTGGAGTACGACTCCCTCACCGAACAGGACCGTCGAGAGCTTCTGGAGGATGAGCTTGCGGGGAGGCGACCAATCGCTACCGCGGCAACAACGCTCCAAGGGGAGACCGGTCGGACTCTGGCAACGATGCACGCGATCCGAGAAGCTCAGGACTTGTATGGCCAGGAAGTCATCGAGTCGTACATCGTGACCGAGACCACAGGTTCGGCTGACATCCTGGCCGCAATCGTAGTCGCACGAGAGGCCGGGCTCATCGACACCCACGCAGGGGTCGCGCGTATCGGCTTCGTCCCTCTCTTCGAGACGATCAAGGAAGTGAGGAGAGCCGGGGCTCTCCTTGATGAATTGTTGCGCATTCCTCCGTATCGCGAACACCTTGCTCTCCGGGGTGATGTGCAAGAAGTCATGCTCGGCTACTCCGATTCAAGTAAGCAGGCGGGGATCACGACAAGCCAGTGGGAGCTGTATCGGGCATCACGCGATCTGCGCAACGCTGCTCACTCCCACGGTGTCTCCTTGCAGCTCTTCCACGGGCGGGGAGGAACAGTTGGTCGCGGTGGGGGGCCGACAGGGGCAGCAATTCTTGCACAACCCTGGGGAACGGTGGACGGTCGTATCAAGATCACTGAACAGGGCGAAGTTATCTCAGACAAGTATTCGCTCCCGACTTTGGCTCGACATAATCTGGAACTCACCCTCGCTGCAACGCTCGAGGCCTCCGTGCTTCATCGCTCTGCGCGCCAACCCGACGAGGTTCTGGGCGCGTGGGATGAGATGATGACGACGGTCTCCGATGCAGCCTTCGGTGCGTACAGGGGTCTCGTTGACTCCCCCAACCTCATTGGGTACTATCTCGCAGCGACACCGGTAAACGAGCTTGGTGACATGAATATCGGTTCGCGGCCTTCCAGGCGGCCTGGGTCCGGTGATGTGTCGATCGACGGGTTGCGCGCTATCCCGTGGGTCTTTGGTTGGACGCAGTCGCGCCAAATCGTCCCTGGATGGTTCGGTGTCGGAACGGGGATCGAAGCCGCTGTTGAGCAACACGGGGTCACAGCCCTTCAAGACATGTACAACCGTTGGCCGTTCTTCCGAACATTCCTCTCGAACGTAGAGATGACGCTGACAAAGACGGACCTCACGATTGCAGCTCGATACGCCGAGCTGTCACCAGCCGAGCATCGCTTCGTCTTCGATGTCATCACCCAGGAACATGCAAAGACGGTGGCAGCGATCGCAGCAATATCTGGTGCAGGCCTCCTCGACCGCGACCCCTCCCTCAAGAGAACGTTGGAGGTCCGGGACCGTTACCTCGACCCGATCAGCTACTTGCAGGTCTCGTTGCTGCGCCGATCCCGGGGAGCGGGGGCCACTGATCCCGCACTTCAACGTGCTCTTCTCTTAAC
>CAYYGI010000052.1:0-7776 GCA_964471085.1 uncultured Acidimicrobiaceae bacterium | reverse complement strand
GATACCTCTTGGGAGACGCATCGGCAGTTCGGTATCAACATCGCGAGCATAAGGGAGGCCGTGTCGTGTCAAGGTTGAGACTTCCTCAGCGTTTTTCGCGGTCACGCGAGTTAATCGCGAGAACAGGAGGCAGATCTCGGATATCGGCTTCCCGTGTTCCGCCTAGGCAGGAATCACATCCAGAGTAATCGAGACTTCTACTTCGGCATGCGGCTTCAGCACGATCTCATGAAGCCCAATTTCTTTGATCGGGTCCTTGACCTGGATGATCCCCTTATCTATGTCAATACCGGTGAACTTGACAACTGCTTGAGCAATATCGGCGGCACCGATCGAGCCAAAGAGATTGCCTGCATCTCCCGCACGCGCGGCCACGACAACTCGCGTTCCCGCAAGCGTATCTGCGAGGGACCGAGCCTCCTCAAGGGAGCGGCGGGCTGTCTCCACAGTAGCAAGCCGCATAGTTTCAGCTTGTTTGAGCGCGCCATCTGAGGCCTTTACACCGAGTCCGCGCGGGAGGAGGTAGTTGCGTCCGTACCCCTCAGCTACGTCAACGACATCGCCTTTCTCGCCGAGATCGGCAACGGGTTTGAGTAAGATGATCTTCATCTGTTCGACCTGTGGGAGCCACCCGACCTCTGAGGGCTACCCGACCTCTCCGAGACGTACGGCAGAAGGGCCATCTCTCGCGCATTCTTAATCGCCAGAGCGACTTCGCGTTGCCGGCGCGGGGAGAGACCTGTCACGCGTCGAGAACGAATCTTTCCTCGATCTGACATGAACTTTCGCAGGAGCGCAATGTCCTTATAGTCGACCGTCTCTCCCTCGGAGAACCTGTAAACGGCCCTTTTCTTCTTCGGGTTGATCTCGGGGCGGCGACGCCTCCCAGGTGTTCGTGTATTTGCCACAGTTCTTCTCCTTGTAATTCTCTAAAACGGTGCCTCATCGGGGCCGAATTCGGTACGTGCTACCGGAGCAGCAGGTGTGGTCGCCCCTCCGCCATAGTTGCTTCCACCCTCGGGCCGGGGCGTCTTCGTCACCGCCGCTGTTGCCCATCGGAGGGAGGGTCCAATGTCCAGAATCTCAATCTCGACAGCGGAGCGCTTCTCTCCTTCGTTGTTCTCCCACGAACGCTGCTTGAGACGCCCTGTGATGATCACTCTTGCTCCCTTTGTGAGGGACTCTGAGACGTTCTCCGCGATTTCACGCCAGCACGTGCCGCGGAAGAAACTTGTATCTTCTTGCCATTCGTTGTTGCGATCCTGATATCTGCGGCTAACGGCGATACTGATGTTCGCCATAGCGACGCCGGATGCGGTGAAACGCAGCTCTGGATCTGCGGTGAGGTTCCCTACGAGGGTCACGCTGTTACTCATGTCTTCTCTCTTCTCTCGACCGGTTCGGCTCTTTGCAGGGAGTCTGCTCGGATGCCGTTAGCGCCATTGTGAACAGTCTCTGTGACACTTTCAACCGATGTGGCCGATTTTCTAGGCAGCCTTTCGCATGATCTTGTGACGCACCACGCTGTCGAGCAGTGCAAGGGAGTGGTCAAGAGCCTCTTGCAACGCGACATCGCCTTCGAAGATGATGACGGCGTAGTACCCCTCGGTCATGTGGTCGATCTCATAGGCGAAGCGGCGCTTCCCCCAGAAGTCAGACTCTTTGATGGTTCCTTCACGGTCTGTGATGGCCTTCTCTATCTCGGCCACAGCTCCGCGAACATCGGTCTCTTCCATGTCGTAGCGATGGATCACCATTAGCTCGTATGAGCGCATCGATTCTTCCTCCTTCGGACATCCGCACTGCGGAGGCTCCCACAGGTGGTAGGAGCAGGATGGTTCCTGCGCGACTCAGAACAAAACCTGTGTCTCGCAGCGCGGTACCGCTTGTAGTACCGACTTGCAGATCCCACAGTATATACAACATTCTGGCGTCCCTCAGCGAAACCTATTTCGCTGAGGGACGCCAGAATGGTTAGGAGGGGCCGAGATGGCGCTCGCCGCGCGAGAGAGCGAGCTCGATCTGGAGTTGGCGTTCCCCGAATCGAGCTACCCGATCGGGGGTGATGTCCCCAACACAGGCGGGGCAGTGCACGCCGACCCGGTATCCGGGGACCCCCCGCTCATCATCCCCGATTGCAGCGTTGCAGTTCGGGCAGACTTCCCGGTTTCCTGGGACCAAGCCGTGATGGAGCGAGACGCGCCGATCAAACACATAGCACTCCCCGCTCCAGAGGCTCTCGTTCTCGTCGACGGTTTCGAGGTACTTGAGGATCCCTCCCTCGAGCTGGTACACCTCCTCGAATCCCTGCTCCCTGAGATACGCTGTCCCTTTCTCGCAGCGTATGCCACCGGTGCAGAACATCGCGAGCTTCTTCCCCTTGATCTCCGGGTTGCTCTCGATCCACGCTGGGAACTCACCGAATCTCTGGGTCTCCGGGTTGACCGCATTCTCAAACGTCCCGATTGCGAACTCGTAATCGTTCCGCGTATCGATCACAATCGTGTCTGGATCAGAGATCAGCGCATTCCAATCTGTGGCAGGTAACTTCGTCGCGGTGTTCTTGATCGAGTCGACGTTCCCAACCCCGAGCGTCACAATCTCTTTCTTCAGGCGCACTTTGAGACGCAGAAATGGCTCCTCTCGCGCTATCGACCACTTCGGAGTCAGTGCTGCAAGCCTTGGGTCTGCCCTCAAGAGATCAAGGAAGGCAGTGACATCTTCCTTCGTACCGGCAATCGTCCCGTTTACCCCCTCTGGTGCAAGAAGGACCGATCCCGCCACCCCTCCCTCGGCACCTATGGCGATCAGGCGCTCCTGAAAGGTGTCGTAGTCAGGGAGGTCGGCGAAGAGATAGAAGGCAGCAATGTGATACACCTACCAAGTGTACGCCCGCACCGTCTCCTCCTTCTCAGACATCGGAGTGTGGGATATCACGTTCACGGTGACGAGAGACCTTCATCCCGAGTGTGTGATGACCGTGGACTCCGTGATCCAGGAGAGGGTGCCGAGGGGTGCTTCGATAGCGAAGCGGAAATCAAGATTCTCCGGGGCATACGTGGGACACGGATCCTGGACGCATGGCAGCATCGATGCGCGGTCCTTGTACGTCCCATCCTCGTTGAACCACACGATGTCCAGTGGGATGAGCGTGTCCTTCATCCAGAAGGCGTCGCCGTCATGGCGCCAGAAAAAGAGCATCCCGTCGAGATCCCCAAGGTCAGTGACTCCCTGGAGCCCCTGGCTGCGAAGAGAGGGGTTGTCAGCTATAGCGAGGAGGAGTCTCCGCTCCCCTACTTGCACTTGCGCCACGTCGAAATCGATGAGCTGAGAGGGAAGTGATATCTGAGTCGTCGTCGTTGGAGTCGTCGATCCAGGCGCGCCCTCGGTTGGCGCCGAACACGCAGAGACGAAAAGAGAGAGGAGAAGCAGTGCAGCCATTGATCGCATGACAAGAACGCTACCGGAAGTACAGCGTTGCTGGTGAACACATGAACACATGTGGCGAAGCCGACCAGTGTGACGGCTCTGTGCACCTTCAGAAAGTATTGCTCCGCTCTTGATCCGATGCGAGTAGCATTGCTTGTATCCACGAGTCGAGGAGTATCGGCAATGCAGATGAACGAGCGGATGGCAGCAGCACTGAACGCCCAGGTCACATCCGAACTGAGCGCATCACTTACGTATCTTCAGATGGCAACCTACTTCGATGCAGAGAGCCGTCCCGGAATGACGCACTGGATGTATCACCAGTCAGACGAAGAGGCCGAACACGCTCGCGCGTTCATCGACCACATCGTAGCCCGGGGTGGCCGCGTCGCTATCGGTGCGATTGTGGCACCGCCGAGTAATTTCGATGGTCCGGTAAACGTATTCGAGGCTTCTCTTGAGAGAGAGCGCAGCGTAACCGCCGAGATTCGCGACCTCTATGAGCTCGCAATTGAGACAGGAGATCTTGAGAGTCTGCCCTTCCTGCACACCTTCCTTGCCGAACAAGTTGAGGAAGAAGCAATGGTCGAGACAATTCTGGATCGCTTACGCCGTGTTGAGGGGAGCGAAGTCGGTTTCGCTCTCATCGATAGCGAGCTCGCGACCAGAAAGGATGAGGCGTAACCCCGAGCAGCGACCAGGAACCGGCGTCAATAATCGGCTATTAGGTCTCCATTGCTTCGTCAGCCATCAAGGAGTCAGATGGCTCCGCGAGATCACGCAGGATCTTCTCGGATTCAGCAGGCATGTGATATGTCTCTGCGTCTGAGGGGAATGCCCCAGACTCGACGTCGTCGAAGAATGTTCTCACTGCGTCAACCGCGTCCTGCGCGAGGTTGGCGTACTGACGAACAAATTTCGGAAGGTTCTCGCTGGTACCGAGACCTGTGACATCGTGAAACACGAGAACCTGACCGTCGCATTCTGCTCCCGCGCCGATGCCGATTGTCGGTACAGGAACCTCGTTGGTCACGATCTCGGCGACCACATCGGGAACACCCTCAAGCACGATTGCGAACACACCGGCGTCGGCCAGTGCGTGTGCATCTGAGATCAGCTCGTACGCGGCCTGGGCTTCCTTTCCCTGCACGCGGTATCCCCCCATTGCATGGACAGATTGTGGGGTGAGGCCGAGGTGACCCATGACAGGGATCTCGGTGTCGAGGACTGCGTTGATCATCGCCAACCTCTTCCTGCCACCCTCGAGCTTCACAGCACCAGCACCGCCTTCCTGGATGAAACGACCGGCGTTGAGCACGGTCTCCTCACTCGACGAGTGATAGGAGAGCCAGGGCATGTCTCCCACAACGAGTGCGTTCGGGTCTGTGCGTGAGACTGCTGAGGTGTGGTGAATCATCACATCGACCGTTACCGCAAGGGTGTCTTGGTAGCCAAGGACAACGTTTCCGACAGAGTCACCGACGAGGATGATGTCTGCTCCTGCACGATCCGCAATCCGGGCCGTTGGGGCATCGTACGCGGTGACCATCCTGAGTTTCTTACCGCCTTTGCGGGCGAGTATGGATGGCGCTGTGACCTTGGTGGCCATACTTCGGTTCCCTTCTCCCCACCTTGTGGTTGGGGGACTCGTACCGTATGTAGCTCTCCGGCATCGTGAGCCTCGCCCGCCTCGAAGGGTCGCCCGTGCTCACCGGAGAGGGCATGGTACACGAGAGTCTTAGCTTTGAGTGCGAGGAGTCGTTGTAGGAGGGCGTGTGTTGGAGCGTGTCTGAGTTTCGGAGGAGAGTGGAAGAGTAACCACTATCCCTGCTCCACCAAGTGAGACCGACTCACCGATCGAGACCGTGCCTCCGGCATCTTCGACCGTTCGACGCACGATATCAAGCCCGAGGCCTGTGGAAGGGCCGGTAGAGACACCGCGCTCAAGTACGGTTTGATCCACGAATCCCTCGCCGCCATCCTCGACTGTTAACACCGCCTTGGCGTTAGCTACCTCAACAGTGATTGCGAGCCCAGCACCATCAGACGAGTGCGAGAGGGCGTTCTCGATGAGGGCATCAACTGCAGCTTCGACATCGCCTGCTGGAAGTGGGATCGGGACCGCGTTGGACGTGATCTTGACATGAACTTGGCGGCCTTGGTCGACGGCGAGGGGGTGCCAAAATGCGGCTCGCTGTGCCGTGATGCTCGCGAGATCACACCACTCCTCCTCTTCTCTGCGTACCGGCCTACGGGCTTCCCTGATGATGAAGTCGGTCGTTCGTTGGAGCTCGTCCAGGTCTGCTACAAGCTTCTCTTTCTGCGCGCACTCTTCTAACCCGTCGAGATTGAGGCGCGCCGCAGTGAGTGGGGTTCGGAGACGGTGCGCAAGATCTGCTGCCGTCTCACGCTCATCTTGGAGGAGGCGCCCGATTCTTGCAGCGAGCCGATTGAACTCGATACCTACTTCCTCAATCTCGGGCGGTCCGCTCGGCACAACCCGAACTGTGAGGTCCCCGTGACCGAGCTTGTTTGCTGTTTCGGAGAGTTCCTTGACCGGTTCGACCATCGAACGTCCAAGGCGATCAGAGATCCAAGCAGAAATACCAATGAGCACGATCCCGAGCGCGATGAGGATCGCACGGCTTTGCTGGACTCCAGCGTTCAGCTCATCAGAGGGTGAGAACACCCTGACGACCACTGTCGAATGCTCACCAGCGAGTACAGGAATGAATACGGCAATCCCCCCAGTGACTGGAGCAATAAAGGAGCTACCTGCTTCGGCGAGTGAGAGATCCTCATCATCGGGGACAGGAAGGCCTACAACCTCTCCGTCGGGGAGAATGACAGACCCGTTCACTGCAACAATGCGATCTACTCCGATGAATCCGGCTGCTGCGTCCGCGCTGACATTCACCATGAGGACGGAGAGCACCCTGGCAAGGCTCTCAGCCTCCCTCTCTGCGGATGAGACAGCTGAGTCGTGCGCAAGGCCGCCTACAAGAATGAACAACGGAACAAGGAATGCAAGAACGACGATCCCAGTAACGGCGACCGTGAGAAGAATCAGCCTGCGTCTCACAGCAGGGGGTCAACCAGTCGAACGCCAACTCCCCGTTTCGTGTGCAGGTACACGGGGTCAGCGGCGGTCTCGCCAAGTGCTTTTCGCAGCCAGGATACGTGGACGTCAACGGTCTTATCTGCACCTCCGTACGGCTGCCTCCACACCTCGGCGAGTAGCTCTCGCTTACTTACAAGTCTCCCTGGTCGGCCACACAGATACGCTAAGAGCTCGAAAGCACGGGTAGTGAGTTCGAGGCGCTCACCGCCGAGCATTGCCTCGTGGCTATCCAAGTCAAGAACAAGATCACCCACGGTGAGGATCCTGTTTTCATCCTCCGAGGTTGTCCTTCGCATCACGGCCCTGACTCTTGCGGCAAGGTGGTCTGCAGAGAAGGGCTTGGTGACGTAGTCATCAGCTCCAGCGTCGAGTGCGGCGATGATGTCCCTCTCCTCATCGCGCGCTGTCTCGATGACAACGGGGATGTCGCTCACTGCTCGGATCATGCGAAGTGCCTCGATGCCGTCAAGGTCGGGGAGACCGAGATCCAGGATCACGACATCAAAGTTTCCGGAGACCGCCAGTTTGACACCCTCCATTGCTCGGCCGACCGCCTCAACGTCGTAGCCACGTTCCGACAATCGGGTCGCGAGAGATTCACGGATACGCTGGTCATCTTCAATAATCAGAATGGCTGTCATATTCCGGTACGATACTCTAGCTTGGCAGATTTGGGCGCATTGGTTAGCCGTTCGTTGACCCTCCTTTAGCGAATCGTTAACCCATAGATCTGTATTTAGGGCACAATGTCAGTATGCGAAGCAGTACTGGATTCATGATTGCCTGGGTAGGCGCGACGATAGTCTCGGTAGCCGTCGCTACCGTCGCGGTCGGCAGCGTCCGATCCAATGTAACCGACAGCCCGACGGTCCTCGGTTCGCCTGCGATTGAGATCGTGGTTGGGGAGGAGGACACCCCATCAACCACACTCGTGTTGCTGGTGGATGATGAACTTGAGGGCGGAACCACCACCACGGTACCGATGACGACAGCGCCGTCGACGCCAGTGCCGACCGTCACGATACTTACCACCACCACGATGGCTGGAACGCCTCCTCCAATCACGACCACAACCTTGCCAACTACTACTGCCACTACTACCACCACAACAACTCAGCCATCGGCTTCTTGGACGAAAACCTACGACACTGCAGCGGGAACGGTGTTGATTAGGATCGAGGGAGAGTCAGTGAAGCTCGTGAATGTCCGGCCGAATCCCGGATGGA
>CAYYGI010000051.1:0-7780 GCA_964471085.1 uncultured Acidimicrobiaceae bacterium | reverse complement strand
GAGCCGCGCCGTTCTGCTGTGATCACACCTTCAAGTACGCCTTCCACGACCAGCTCTTGGCCTGTCGGGGTCACGAGAGCAATCACTGTGCGGAATCGAGCCGAACGTTCGGTGGCACCGTGCAATACCGCCAACACTTTCTCGACATTCTCCTCGGAAGTCGCGCTCTCCCCCGCGTAGCGAGCTGTGTTGACCCCGGGTTCACCACCAAGGGCGACGACCTCCAAAGCAGTGTCATCGGCAAGCGCGGCGTGACTGGTTGCTGCCACGACCGCGTGCGCTTTGAGGAGGGCGTTCCCTTCGAGGGTCTCAGCCGTCTCAGGGATCTCCTCCCAGGTATGCCCTGAAATCACCTCAATGGGCGGATCAAAGGACGCGAGGACCGCCTCCATCTCAGCAATCTTGTCTAGGTTCTTTGACGCGACCACAACACCGAACGGCCTCTTCACGCTCGCGCTTCATTCTGCATCGAGATGAGCGAGGCAATCCCCGCCTCGGCGTAGTCGAGCATTGCATCGAGCTGCTCCCTCGTGAAAGGCGCACTCTCCGCTGTGCCCTGCACCTCGATCATCTCCCCATCTCCGGTCATCACCACGTTTGTATCAACGTCTGCTCCAACGTCCTCCAAATAGTCGAGGTCGAGGAGTGCTACACCATTGATCACACCAACCGAGATCGCAGCGACATTCACCTTGATCGGGTTCCTCTCCATCCTCCCTTCGAGTACCCAGAGATCGAACGCGTCTGCCAGAGCGATCCACGCACCCGTGATCGCTGCAGTCCGCGTCCCACCATCAGCTTGGAGCACATCACAATCGATGCGGGCAGTCACCGGCCCCATCATCTCCATGTCGACTGCTGCTCGCAGAGATCTCCCGATGAGGCGCTGGATCTCCTTCGTGCGGCCCCCCTCAATGGAGCTGCGTCGGATCCGCTCCGGGCTTGCACCCGGGAGCATTGCATACTCAGCGGTCACCCAACCACGCCCAGACTTCTTCATCCAGGGTGGTACGTCATTGTCAAGAGAGACAGTACACAACACTCTCGTGCGCCCCACTTCAATCAGGACCGATCCTGGAGTCATCTCTGTAAAGCCGCGGGTGATCTTCACGACCCTGAACTCATCGTTTGCTCGCTCGGTTCTCACTCTTACTCCTCTGGTTGAATCTCGAAGACATTTCTTGGAGCTGCGTACAGCACTGAACCCGAGAAGTGTTCAGCAGCCTCAGCAACGCTCCTATCTGGGTCCATCATTGCACCAATGTGTGTCACGATCAGTTGCCTGACACCCGCTGACGCGGCCGCCTCGCCTGCCTCTCGCGCTGTGAGGTGATACTGATGTGTGCCAGCATCGCGTGCACCCTGGAGCGATGCTTCGCACAACAACACGTCAGCCCCCTCCGACATCTCAATAAGGTCTCCCCCTGGTCCAGTGTCTCCTGAGTACACGAGAGCAACACCGCCCGCATCGATGCGCGTGATGAGTGATGGAACAGAGTGCACTGCCTCCCCGAACCGGAGGGAGACACCTCGAAACGTGATGGCATCTCCCGGCTCAACCTCCTCGATATCGAGCACAGTATTGAAGATGTGATCATTGCTCGCTCGTGCAAATGCAGCAAGGTGTGCAGCAGCACCGGTCGGAGCAAACACCCTCACAGGGACGTTACCAGAGGGCCCGAACGCGAGGTATCCATAGAGTCCGAACAAGTCCGCGCAGTGGTCGACATGGATGTGAGAGAGCACCACAGCGTCAAGAGATCCCGGGTCGATCCTCTTTGCTAACTCCATGAACGTCCCTGTCCCTGCATCCAACCAGAGTGAGATGCCTTCCACTTCGAGGAGATAACCGGACGCAGGATTCGTTCGCGAAGGCGCCCCGGCCGTCGAACCGAGGATAGAGAGCCTCATCATTGTGGCCTCATCTCCCCCACCCCATAATTCCAACACCAACACCAACGAGGAGCAGCCACAGAACCGCCTGTGCTGTACCAATGAACGTCGGCATCATGAAGTTCGTTGCAAACCGCTGCCACGACCACCACGAGGTCGCGACGACAAAGCTGAGAAGCCCGCCGATAATCCAGAGTGGCGCCACCGGGAAGGAGGCCAGGATGAGGAGAACTGCGAGAGCCTGCAGGCCTGCGCCTACATATCGAAAGAGCAGACTGTACGCCTCTCGGTTGTGCTCGGATCTGGCCATGACGGCGATTCTACGGGAGGATCGTGACCTTCACTTCAGTAACTTCACCTTCCACGATCCGGAACGCCCTCAGGAGCGGCTTTGGCCCCGCGACCGGTCCGACAATAAAATGCATCCATCCCGGGTCCGCTCCCCCTGAGATGTCTTCAGGCGACGGAAACGCGTCCGATCGCGGATGACTGTGGAAGACACCACCGATTCTCCAACCGTGTTCCTCTGCCAATCTGGTCGCCCCGAACTGCTCTGGGGGTGCGATCAGGAAACGCTCCGAGCTCTCTTCGGTGTTTGTCAGGCAGAGAGCGAGGCGGGGTGCGCCCTGGTGATCGAATGCTATCAATCCACAGGCTTCCTCGGGGTATGCCCATCCGGAGTGCTTGAACATCGCGTCAGCTACTTCGGGGGGCAGAGCAACGTGTTCAATTCCAAGGCTGACGTACGCATCTTCGAGATCCTCTGCTCGAAGAACGACGCGCACGCCGTAACGAGAGAAAAACCCCGGGTTGAGGCCCCCCTCGTTATCAACGGAGAGCCAAGATTTGATTCCGTCAGCCGAGAGCCGCGCTCTGGCTATCTCTGCGTCAGAGCGCACGTCGTACACAGCTACGGTTACTTCTGAGTACTCTGCGCCAGAATCAGAAAAGTCAATCGGTTTCATGGTTACCAGCATGCATGTATGGTTACCAGCATATATGCAGATGCCGCTCGCATCGCAGTATCGTGCGGAACCCAACAAGACCTGGAGTGTAGGTGGCTAAAAGCATTGGGATCTTGACCGCGGGGGGAGACTCGCCCGGCCTGAACGCTGCGATTCGTGCAATAGGGAAGTCCGCGATCCGAGACCACGGGTGGGCTGTCATAGGATTCAAGGACGGATTCAGAGGGCTCATGCAGAACCGATTCGTGCGCCTCGAATCGAGTGATCTCTCCGGAATCCTCTCCTTGGGTGGCACCATCCTCGGGACAGGGCGCGATAAGGTCGACAGGATGGATGTTGGTGGATCACCCATGGACATGCGTGATGCAATGCTCGACACCTTCGAGAGACACCAGCTCAAGGCTCTCGTCTGTCTCGGTGGAGGAGGAACCCAGAGGAACGCTCTTCAGCTCTCGATGAAGGGGATGCCGATCGTCACGCTCCCGAAGACGATCGACAATGATGTACACGGAACTGACCGGAGCTTCGGATTCGATACCGCTCTCAGCATTGCGTCAGAAGCCGTCGACAGGTTGCACTCAACAGCACACAGCCATCACCGCATCATGCTCGTCGAGATCATGGGTCACAACACCGGCTGGCTCACTCTCGGTGCTGGTGTGAGCGGTGGAGCTGACGTCATCCTCATCCCGGAGATCCCATACTCGATGGATCTTGTTGCAGAGGCAATCAAGGACCGCAGGACGAAGGGGAGCACGTTCTCGATCGTCGCTGTTGCGGAGGGTGCAGTGGAGGATCGGCTCGCTACCAAGATTGATGCCTTGGGATCTGAGTCGAACGAAACCAGCAAAGAGGGAGAGGCACGGGTCAAGAAGCGGAGACGAAAACTCATGGCAGCACGTCTCACCACAACCGAGATTGCGAAGGAGCTCGCTAACCGGACAGGGCTTGAAGCACGGGTAACCATCCTCGGTTATGTGCAACGCGGTGGCCCACCCTCAGCGCTGGACCGGATTCTTGCAACGAACTTAGGGACCGCCGCGACTGATGTGATTGAGCGTGAGGAGTTCGGCGTGATGGTCGCCGCGAGAAATGATGGGTACGTGACGGTACCTCTCAGCGAAGTTGCAGGTAACCGGCACACAGTGCCTCTCGACCACCCCTGGATCCGAGCTGCCCGGTCGCTCGGTGTATGCATGGGTGATCCTGGGTAGAGCCACACTCCGGACTTCAACACTCCCCGGCGCCGCCCCAGTAGAGACCTCAGATCCAGAAGAGCCTGACCCGATTCACACCTCAGCAACGCAAACTTGTCAAATGAGATTCGGTCTCCGATTATCATACATCCTTGGATACCAACCACAGGACACTGCCTTGAACCTCTCGCTCACCTCCCGCCCTGCGTACGCTCCGCCTATCGAGTTCGTAGAACGGAAGGGAGCAGGACACCCGGACACGATTTGTGACCACTTGGCCGAGACACTTGCTCGCCAACTCGCGCGCGACTATGAGGAGCACACGGGAGCGGTCCGGCACTTCAATGTCGACAAGGCAGTCCTTGCATCAGGGACAGTCGATATCGAGTTCGGGGGCGGCTTCCATACCAAGCCATCAAAACTTATTCTCGTTGGTAAAGCTACCTCTGCGTTCGGCTGGAAACCGGATCCGGAAGCGCTCGCTGATCAGTACCAACAATACCTTATGGAGCTCCTCCCCGAGGCAACACCAGGCGCCTTCACCGTTGAAGTCTGGCTCAACGAGTCAGCCACAGACCTGGCGGCAGTGGTGCATGCCGAGACCGCTGCTCCCCTCTCGAATGACACATCGTTCGCTGCCGTCTCCGAGCCACGTTCACTCCTTGAATCGATCGTTCACACGATCGAGACCCACCTCAACACGGACTCGTACCGAGCCACGACCCCGATTGGCCGCGACATCAAGGTGATGGGGCTGCGTGTAAACGGGGATATCTCTATCACAGTCGCCTCTCCCGTCCTTGCGACACAAGTCGCGAACCGCAGCGAGTACGACGCTGTTGTGAACGCTGTCAAGGAGGAGGCAGCTACTCTTGCGTCTCAGATCGCTGAACGCCCCGTCGCCGTGCAGGTGAATCAGGCAGATCAAGAGAACTCGGCGTATCTCACGCTCACTGGTACTTCTGCAGAAGCGGGCGATGACGGACAAGTCGGCAGGGGGAACCGTTTCGGTGGGCTAATCACGCCGTACCGCCCGATGAGCCTTGAAGCTGCCGCAGGGAAGAACCCTGCATCACATGTCGGCAAGACATACCATGCAGTTGGATACGATATTGCAGAACGCTTGATCGCGGAGACCGATGTCTCCGAAGCCACGATCAGGCTACTCTCCTCCATCGGCCACCCGGTTACCGAACCCCAGGCAGTGCACATCGAATCCACAGGAGATCTTGGTGAAAGAAACGCTCTCAGAATTGTCGAGGACTGTTTCGCAGATTGGAGCGGTGTCACGAAACGCCTCATCAATGGAGAGTACGAGCTCTACTAAACCCCACGGTGGTCGCGTTGTGACACACACATGCCAACATCAAGACTCATGGCAGGACTTGTAATCGTCGGTGCCGGCCCGATCGGCACATGGGTAGCTGAAGCAGCACTCACCGATGGTGTCATCGATGCGGTCATTGGTGTTGTCGATCCCGATGACAGGGCCCGGCGAGAACTCGTTGCAGCAACTGGCGCCCCAGGGTACGCGACTACTGTGCAACTCCCCCCTGCGCGCTCTGGCGACGTTGCTCTCGTATCTTTTGCTTCCGCGGCGGAGCGGGCCGCTCCAGAGATCATCCGTCTCGTCTCAGCCGGCTACGATGTCGTCACGACCTGCGAAGGCTTGGCGTGGGCGCCAAGGCACCTCTGGGATGCCATGCACACCTCAGCGCGCTCGGATAGCCGAACCATTATTGTCACCGGCGCGAACCCGGGGTTCTCGATGGACAGGCTCCCTCTCCTCGTGGCTGGTGCCTCCAGAGAGGTGACCTCCGTTCAGGCGCAGCGCTCGATGGACACATCCTCGTGCCGCCCCTCTCTGATAGCGAAGTCAGGACGAGGCTTGAGTGCAGACGAGTTCGCAGCCCAAGTCAAGGCTGGCAGAGTTGGACACAAAGGACTCGACTCGAGCGCCAAGCTCATTGCGCGCGGCCTTGAGTGGCCACACAGTGATGTCTCTGTCAAGATTGAGCCGATTCTTGAGGCCTCCAAGACAATCGGAGTGAGGCAGAGAGCTCGCCTTCTGGCAGGCGACGATCGAGAGATCATCCTGGACCTCTCAATGGCGTGGAAATATGAGGAACCTTTTGATCGAGTAACGGTCGTAGGGTCACCCCCGATCACGATAGATATCCCCGGTGGATACCCGCTCGATGACGGCACCGCAGCTCACATTGTTGCAGCAATACGTCACTGCAGCTCACTCAACCCTGGCTTCTATCGCCCCACCGACCTGCCGCTACGATTCGGTGTGCCATGACACCACAACCCCTTGACATCGAGAGCACTACGAACCGGCGCGCCAAGGAATGGTCCGCACTTACGAGACGTCGGGAGCGGGACAGAACTGGCAGGTTCCTAATCGAGGGCAGACGAGAGACCGAACGCGCACTCAACAACATTGAAGTCCTCGAAGTGGTCTGGTGCCCCGAGTACGGTGATGCTCCGGAGTCAGGCGGATTGGCGCCAACAACGGTATCGAAGGGAGTATTTCGCAAGATCTCGCGGAGGCAGAATCCAGATGGCGTTGCCGCTGTGGCACGAATACCTGACCTCACGCTGAGATCGTTCCTACTCCCGGCGCCTCTTCTCGTGCTAGTCGCGGATGGGATCGAGAAGCCAGGGAATATTGGTGCCATCCTGCGCACCTGTGACGCATTCGGCGCTGCCTTCCTTGGTTCGTCACTCGGGACAGACCTCGCGAATCCGAATGTTGTGCGTGCAGCGCAAGGCTCCCTGTATGCAACTCCGGTAGCGTCAGTATCAAGGTCGGATGCAGTAGCGTGGTGTGTTGAGAACACCTCTATTACGATTGCTCACCCTTCCGGCAAGGCAGATCTTTGGGGGACAGACTTCACCGGTGCCACGACGATCGTCATCGGGGCAGAGCACTCCGGGGTCGGTCACGAATGGCTCGCGGTAGGAACACCGACGCTCATCCCAATGGCGGGTGTAGCGGACTCGTTGAACGCGTCCGTATCCGCAGCCGTGTACCTGGGCGAAGCTGCCCGTCAGCGTTCATCCTGAACCTCTCGGACGGTGTCGGAACGGTCGCACCACCGACACACGACTTTTTCGATTCTGCGCGAGATAATCTCTTCATCTTCGATCGATACAGCTCCCCCGAGTTCGGCATGCTCGTATCGTTTTCGCTGTACGGTGTCGAAAACGTCGAACCTTGTCTTGTTTCCACACGCTTCGCATCGGTACGTCGTCACGGCTTTCTCAGCTCCCATACTCCGTCGGTCTCGATGACTTCGTTGATTATCCTCGCCACCTTCACCACATCACCATGGAGCACCGCAAGGTTCAGCTGAATAGAGAGCACAGGCCCATGTCGGTACAGCGTTGGAACCGAGTCAATCTCCAATTCTGTAACCCTCTCCCTGAGTTCGCTGAGCAATTCATGGTCCTCAACCAGGACGGATGTATCGATGCCAGCCTCTTGCAGCGCCTCGATGACCGTCTGGGTATCCGAGGCACTTCTCCCATTCACATGGACGCGGCCAAGCATCGCGTGAAGGAATCGGCCACGGTCTTGGGGTTTCTCGACAGCAAGAAGCGTTGCCATTGCAACCTGCTCCGAGAGTACGGGAGTGGGCATCCAGTCGAGCGACACGTCGGTGCCCGTCTCAGCAAGTGCCCTCACCCATTGGTAAAACACCCACACAGACGGTGTCG
>CAYYGI010000050.1:0-7786 GCA_964471085.1 uncultured Acidimicrobiaceae bacterium | reverse complement strand
GCGTCTGCCGAGAGGTTCACCATCCCAGCTCCGAGGCCCACTGTTGCGGTCCGTACCTTCTTGTCATACTCGATACCAACTGCTGGTGTAGCAACGTTGCGTGCAAGGATGACGCCGTGGAGGCGCATTGACATCATCACATCTAAGTCAGCGAAGTCGCGATCAAGGTTGTTGAGGTCAGTGATTTGCAGCATATGTTTCTCGACATCTCGCGTGACCGCGCCGAGCACAGCGTTCGTCGGGCCTCTGTCGTCGAGCGCCGCGATTGGTGAAGACGACAACGGCACTCCCACCACGTTCGTGACATGACCGCTCTCGATGAGCAGGTCGATCGCTCTCGCAACCGTCTCGACCACACTGCGCGTCTCTCTCTCATCAATCCAGGGCCTGATGCACACGCCAAGGCGCCCTGTGTGTGATCTGCTCTCCTCGCGGGAGTGCCCAAATGGGTGGATTGCTAAGTCCGGAACCACCTCCAAATCCGTGATATCGAGTTCAACGAGGACTTTCTCAGCCTCCTTGTCACGCACCGAGATCGTCGCACACCGAGAAAGGATGCGTTTCGTGAAGCGTCTCGCTGCTGACCCGACGAGAGGGCCAACCCCGATGCCGACTGCACCGATTGGCATGCCCCTGCCCGCTGCATGGGCGGTGAGGGCGTCGTAGTAGGCCAGGCCGCGGTCGTGATGTCGATTCCCAAACCCGCGAGCATTGTGAAGGATGCCACCGGGGCCGATCACCAGGCAGTCGGCAGACTCAAGGGCAGCAAGGACGCTTGCAAGATCGCGACCAATCACCTCAGCTCCGGGTGGTTCCCACGGCGATACACCCCCCCACCCCAGAAGGATGTGTGCATCGGGGAGAGCGCTTGAAACAATGGAGTTGAGGCGGGCTGCAAGGTAGTCATCTCCAATGTTCCCCTCTCCAGCGTATCCGGCGAGAACGATCCTCACTTGGTTTCCTCCGTAACTTGGGTACTCAGGGGTGCCGGTCGAGTTCACCTCGAACGGTATGCAATCATACGCGTCGGTAAGCTCTCTTTGTCGTGGAGTATGTTGTTTCTCTCGTAGCGGTTGTTGCCTTTATCCCGGTGGTGCTCTACGTCCTGATTGCCCTCTTCGCTTGGAGGGTTCCAGCGCCATCGCCACGAGGTACCAGGCAGCGGCGTGTCATCGTGATCATTCCAGCACACAACGAAGAATCTGTAATCGGAGGGATCCTCTCTGATCTTGCTCACCAGGAGTATCCCTCCGACTGTCTTGAAGTCCATGTCGTGGCGGACCGTTGCTCGGATGCCACCATAAAGCGAGCTGAGCCGCTCGCGATTGTGCACGAGCGCTCCGATGGAGAGGAGACGAAGGGGGCTGCTGTTGCGTGGCTCGTCTCTCGCTTGGAGATCGGCGGTGAGGACATCGTTGTTGTATTCGATGCGGATGGACGCGTTGGGCCGCACGTTGTAGGTGCTCTCAGCGATGGTGCGGAGAGCGGGTTTCGTGTCATGCAACTCTACCTCGCGGCCAGCAACCCCGACGAATCGTACGTCTCGCTCGCTGGAGCACTCTCGCAGTGGATGTCGAATAGGCTCATCGACCTGCCCCGCAGGAACCTTGGCATGTCGTGCAGCCTCCTTGGAACCGGCTTTGCTCTTGTTGGCGACCTAGCGCACCGCCTCACTGAGACCGATCTGGGGTTGACCGAGGACCAAGCGCTAAGTGACCGGTTCGCGATCGAAGGCGAGGTTGTCGTCTGGTTGCATCATGTGCACGTACTCGATGAGAAACCCTCCTCCCTTGGAGTGCTCACTCGTCAACGTTCGAGATGGGCCCAGGGGAGGTCGAAGGGGAGACGACATGCTCTTGGCGCTCTGATGGCTCGCGAGGGCGTCTGGTCACAGAGTCGAGTTGACCGCATCCTGCGTCTCGTGCTGCCTGGGCGGACCGTATCGGGCGCGGTCCTCGGGATCATTGCCGTTGGAGGAACGATCTGGCCTGAGATGCTTCTCTTCCCCCCGGCACCCATCTTTGCTCTGCTCACTGCGGTTGTGTTGGTCTCGGTGGCTGCGCTCGTTGCTGAAGGTGCCGGTGCTCTCCGGATCGCGAAGATCCCTGTTGTCGCATTGTTCGCTCTGATCTGGATCCCGGAACGCGTGATCGCGCGTACGAGCACCTCTTGGTATCACACACCCCACAAAGGGGATGACAGTGACTGAAGAACCGGTGGCTGAACAACCCGTGGCTGGACTACCCGTGGCTGAATTACCAACTGTCTCGATTCTGATTCCGACGCTGAACGAAGAGAAGCACCTCGGCGATGTTCTCGAAGCTTGTGCACGCCAGACATATCCAGGGGAGCTCATTGAGGTGCTCGTTGTCGATGGCGGCTCAACAGATGGCACTCGAATGCAGTTCGATCGTTTTCGCGGCCAGATACGTTCGCTCTCGTGGTTGGAGAACCCGTGGATGCGCCAAGCAGATGGCCTCAACCTAGCGGCCGAGCGTTCAACGGGTGAGGTGCTTGTGCGTTGGGATGCACATGCACAGTATCCAGACGAGTATGTTGAGATAGCAGTCCGCCTCCTGCAAGATCCTGGCGTTGACGTTGTCGGTGGACAGTGGATTCCCACCGGCAGCACTCTCTTCGAGGATGCAGTCGCGGCTGCGATGGGCTCAAGGATCGGGGTTGGGAGCGACAGGTACGCGCGTGTGGATCGGCGCAGGATCGTTGATACGGTGAGTTGTGGAGTGATGACTCGCGTTACCTTCGACTCCGTGGGTGGCTTTGACACAACGTTGTGGCCCGCAGGTGAAGATGCAGACTTGATGTTCCGTATCCGACGAGAGGGGGGAACGGTTCTCCTCGATCCAGAGCTCGAAGTGCTCTACTTCCCGCGAGGTTCGCCACGTCGTCTTGCCAAGCAGTACTACGGATACGGTCTAGCAAAGGCGGATATGCTGTTGAAGCATCGGGCACTCCCCTCGCTGCGACCCCTTGCACCGGCAGCACTCGTTGCCGGCCTTGTGGCATCGATGGTGGCTGGCGCTGTGAACCCCCGCTACTTCGGTGTAACGATGTGGGTTGCCACAGGTTATTCAGGAGTGCTCGTGGTAGGAGCGGCAGGTCTTGTGAGCGGATCAGCGACGAGGCGGCTCCGTGCAGCGGCTACGGCACCACTCATGCACGTGCCATACGGGGTTGGAGTCTGGATAGGGCTTGGTGGCGCAGCATTCCAGAGGCAGAGACAGACCAGGAGGGGAGCAAGATCCGCTCCTGGAGGGCGGTTGTCATGATTGCGAGAGTGTTCCGGCACTCCGGGGTATACGTCGTGGCTGTGGCGTTCCAACGTGGTCTCCCTCTCGTCCTTCTCCCCTTTGTAGCCTCAGAGGTCTCCGGCGCTGGCATCGGTGCTATTGGTCTTGGAGTTCTGCTGGCGGGTGCCGTTTCGCTCGTAGCGACGCTCGGGCTGAACGTTGCTGCGATTCGCTATCGCGCAAAAGACTCAGGAGTGTCTCCCCAGTCCTGGTCCTCCCTCTTCGTCACCCAGATCGTCTGGTCCCTTCTCGTAGGCATCGTCTCACTTGTGGTTGTCACAACCTGGGTGACAGGGGGCCCCTTCGAGAGTGGCCAGGGGATCCTCCAAGGTGCCGTAGCGCTCGGAGTGGCTCAGAGCTGGCTTCAGATGGCGACCGCCGCGTACAGGGCTCGCCAGATGCCAGGTGGATACTTGGCAGTCACCGTTGGGGTCTTCGTTATCTCACTGCCGGTGGCTGTGTACCTCACCCACACCGTAGGAATTGCAGGCTATCTCTGGGGACTCGCGATTGGTGCAGCACTGCCAGCGATCGTCGGAATCGGGCTCTCTATTCGTCGCCCGACCTTCGACCGTAAGTTCCTGGTTGTTGCACTCTCGCTCGCTGCCCCATTCATGATTCACTGGGGTGCGACATGGGTGCTGATGGGTTTCGATCGCTTCCTCATCGATCGCTCCCTGGGTCTTGCCGCAGTTGGGGTCTTCTATCTTGCGTTCGTGTACGCATCGGTGCCACTTCTGGTCGCCGAGTCTTTCGGAACTGCTTGGCTCCCAGCGTACCTGAGCGAGGACGTCGATGACCGGACGTTGCGTCACCTCACCGGCAGTGTCTCGCTCGGCGTTGCAGGCCTGGTGTTGGTAGGCCTCGGTGGAGCAGTCGTGGTGCTGCCTTTGATGTACGCTGACCTGGATCCGGCAGTGCTCCCCCTCATGGCGATTCTTGCCCCGATAGCGGTCCTGCGTGTACCGTACATTGTTGCGACCGCACCAATCGTGCGTGCCCATCGAACATCGATTCTCGGCATCTCCTCGGGAGGTGCTGCTGTTCTCAACGTGATAGTTGTGCTTGCAGTGGTGGGCACCGCAGGCCTTGAGGGAGTTGCTTGGGCGAAGGTCTTGGCGTTCGCTCTCGCGTCGCTCACTGTGTGGCTCGTCGTTCTGCCGAGGGCTGCCTGGCCGGTCGGCGTGATCTCTGTGGTCACAGGAGCTACTCTCTCCTGGGTGTCGGTAGTACTTATCTTGCCAGTCGCTCAGAATGGGAGAGCAGTGCCGGTTGCCGTGGTCGTTGCTGGAGCAGGCGTCGTGGCGATTGCTGTTGCGTTCCGCTCTCTTGGAGCGCGTCACCTGGTGTCTGACATGCAAGATTGAGGTACGGGAATCGTTAAGTGGCGGCTCTCCCCTGCCGATGATTGATTCGGTTGCGAAATTCGCGACTTGGAGAGTAGAAGAATGAACAAGGTCGCCAGACGAATAGTCATCATCGGGTTCCTCACTGTCGTAGCATTCGTAGCAGTTTCAGGAGTCCGCATCACATGGACACCCGCGCCCGCGATTGTGTCATCGGTTGCACTCTCGGGTGCATCGACCGGGACCGTGTTTGAGTCTGACATCATTGAAGTAGATGCAACCCTTGCTGGACTGTCGTGGAGGGGGCGTCCCCCTGAGGCGGTCTGGGTGAGAGTCTCGGAGACAGGGGCCGAATGGTCTGAATGGATCCCTCTCGGAATCCATGCTGAGCATGCTCCCGACCCCGGTAGTAGAGAAGCTGCCGGAACGAAGCCCGCGACAGATCCTGCCTTCTTTGGTCCGGTCTCCTTCCTCCAGTACCGACTCCAGGATACTTCTGCGGAGTTCACCGCATCTGCAGTTGGGCGCTTCTCGGCGGAGATAGTCGAAACATCTGGTCGGGGAATGGGAGTGAGCGAGAGAGTGATCCGCCTCTTCTCCTCGGTCGAGTTCGGAAGTGGATCGGAGGCAGCGGGAGCACCGGGGATGCCGAACATTGTTCGGAACGAAGAGTGGGGTGGGCCGCAGTGCATTGCTGGGGTTCAACCGCGCAGGCTCCCGAGGGTGCACCGAGCCGAGGTTGCGATCGTGCATCACGCGGGGAACAACCTCTACGCACCCGGCCAGGGGGCGCGTGATTTGATCTTTGCGATCTGCTCGTATCACGTCTCCACCCGAGGTTGGTGGGATGTTGCTTACAACTTCTTCGTTGATCGGTACGGGACCATTTATGAAGGGCGCCGGGGTTCGATTGAATATCAGATCCAAGGTGGCCACACGGCTGGCTTCAACTCGTACAGCTTCGGCGTTGCGGTGTTAGGGAACTTTGAAGAGAGCCATCGTGACGGCGGTATCCCGACCCCGGAATCAGTTACCGCCCTCGAGCAACTCCTTGCTTGGCGGCTCAATGTTCACCACATCCCTGCTACAGGCGTCGTCACCCTTGAGTCCCTCGGATCGAGCAAGTGGCTTACGGGGACGCCGGTCACCCTGAATCGCATCTCGGGACATATCGACGCATCAAAAACAGCGTGTCCAGGCTCGCACCTCCACGACCGCATGTCTGAGATTCGAGCGAACGTTGCCCTTGCCGGCCAGCCGAAGTTCGGCGTTGACTTCTCAGACTTTGATCCACTTCTCCCCGGTACGCCAGGGAGTCTGGTTCTCTCTGCTCCCCTGGACGCTCCCTGGACGGTTTCTGCAATGCAACGCCTCGGCTCGACCGTGTGGTCCACATCCGGTGTCGGGCCTGGCGTCGTGGCCTGGGATGCTCCTGTGGCACCTGGCCCCTACACGATCGTCATTGATTTTGGTGCGTTGGGAATCCACGAACAAGTGATCCAAGTTGGAAGCTACGACTGGCCCTTCGTTGACGACGAAGGTAGCTTTGCGTCGTCAGAAATTAGGAGTATGTGGAGGCGGGGGATCACCGTTGGGTGTGACTGGAACCTGTTCTGTCCCACAGGTACCCTGACGAGGGCAGAAGTAGCAACGTTCGTTGCTCGCTCCATGGATGGCGAACCTCGCTTCCCTCCCTTCCAAGGTCATTACAGTGATGTGGGGCCCGGACAGTGGTACACAGGCGCTATCGAGTTCCTTGTCGCTCAGGGTGTGCTCCCTGGTGGAGGCATCAGCTTCGGCGTAGACGAGCCAGCGACACGAGCGTTCGTCGTAGACCTCGTTCTTGCTGCACTCGGTGATTCCCACTTCCCGCCGCACCAGGGGCACTTCTCGGATGTACTCGCTGGTGCATGGTATGCGCCGATGGTTGAGCGCGCCTACGAACTGGGAATCGCTCGCGGCTATCCGGATGGCACTTTTCGGCCAGACGGCACCTTGACTCGCCAAGAGGCCGTCGCGTTTCTCATGAGGGCTCTCGGGTAGCGGTTGTTTGGCGGACTACTCCCAGGTGACGGGTTGGCCCGTCGGGACGAAAGAGACCCAGATGAAGCCGGGTGCCATCGTGACGGGGGTGCCATCAGGGTGTGTCAGTGTGATAATGTCGGCTCTGCTCTCTCGATTCCACTCTGCGTGACCGATCCGGCCCTCATGCAACACGAGGGCAGCACCTGAACCGACGAGGTCCATTGCGGGGACAGGCACCCCTTGGGAGGGTTGCGAGGGGCGGGCAGTGTACTGATCTGCAATGATGACGATGAGCGTATCAGCAGATACCTGGTGGGGCGTTCCTTCGGAGTTGTAGGTCAAGTGCGGTTCATCGGCGTAGGAGTGGAGATACTTCCTGGTCTCCTCCGACCAAACCCAGATAGAAGGGGGGTGGTCCGAGAACTGAATGGTCAGTTGCTCCGCGACTTCCTCGAACTCGTCTGGCTCACCGAAGGTGAACAAGTTGCCTGGAGCTGCTCTCCCCCAGCGATCTTTTGCCAGGGCCCGCACGGATGCTGTGTCAGCGTAGAGGTTGTGGGGCGCTCGCCTTGTGCGGTCTCTGTAGGTGCCGTTCCCCGTGTCTACAAGCAACTTCGTTCCCGCTGCCCTGGCTTTCTGAAGTATCCATGTGGATCCACCGGAGACTTGGAGTGGCACAGCTATGGGATTGACGAGCGCTGAGTCTGTCACACGCAGAGACCGGATAGGTCCGACCTTGGTTACTTCGGAGCGGTCATACATTGCAATGAATCGAGTGAGCCCTGACTCAACCGGGATCTCGTACACGATATCTGCGTACTGGAGGCCGGTATGTGGGCGTGCCTTGGGATGGTTGTCGATCTTGATCGCGATCACTCCGAGGGGGGGATCTGTCAACGCCTCCAGCCCGTTGATCGTGTCGAATACTGGCACGGTGACGATCGTCGTGGTTGTTGCAAGAGGGAGCGTCGTGGTTGTTGCAAGAGGGAGCGTCGTGATCGTTGTCCGAGGGCTCGTAGTAGCGGTTATCTCTGCTGGTTCGCCAGTAGAGCATGCAGCCACGACAATTGTCAGGACGGCGATCAGAAGGAGGGAGGAGCGACGCAT
>CAYYGI010000049.1:5691-7840 GCA_964471085.1 uncultured Acidimicrobiaceae bacterium | reverse complement strand
CCCACAGCACCGTCTTCACCCCCCGAAAGGCCCCAGGGCGCAGTGAGGCGGCGCTCACCCATGAGGGAGACCGTTGCGGCTTCGTTGAAGCGGATACCCCTCTCGATGCCGTCACCACCTGTGAAAAGCCCGTTGCCACCGCTCCCTCTCCGCAGCTTGTAGCGGGTGACCGTGAACGGGTAGTGCGTGTCGAGAGATGTGATCGGAGTGTTCTGCGTGTTCGTCATCCCCGTCTGGATCCCTGATTGGCCGTCACGCCTCGGCCGTGCACCCTGACCGCCTGCGACCGTCTCGTAGTACGCGAAACTGTCGTTACCGATCAGCACGTTGTTCATCGTGCCCTGACCGCAAGCGGGTACGCGGTCGGGTGCGAACGTAGCTAGGGCGCCGAGGATCACATCAGCAATCCGTTGAGATGTCTCGACATTGCCTGCAGCAACTGCAACAGGTGCGGTTGCATCAACGATCGAGCCTGGCCGCGTAACAAGATGAAGGGGCCGGTGGGTACCTCCCGTAGCGGGGATCGTTGGATCGGTTGCAACACGTACTGCAAAGGAGAGACAAGAGGCCGTCACCGCGCGAACAGCGTTGATATTCCCCTGTACCTGGTCGGCCGAAGCCGTAAGGTCGGCAGTGAGTTCTTCGCCATCAACCGTGACTCTGGCCACGATAGGGACGAGCTCCCCCCTCCACTCCATGTAGTCGGTGAACACCGACGTTCCGTCAGGGAGAGCACCGATCGCTGCACGCATGCGTCTCTCGCCATACGCCATGAGCCCAGTAGAGAGGCTGCGATGCGTGTCGGTGCCGTACTGCTCAATGAGACCAGAGAGACGAATCGCGCCTGCCTCATTCGCACCAAGCTGGGCCGCAAGGTCACCGCGACGCTCCACCGGGGTCCGTGTCGCTGAAAGGAAGGGCTCGATGAACTCCTCTGCCCAAGCCGAGTTGCGCACAGCCACCATAGGGGGCACAACGATCCCCTCCTGGTCAACGCGGGTCGCGTGAGCAGGCATCGACCCTGGCGCCTCACCACCGACATCAGCGTGATGGGCCCTGTTCCCAACCCACGCTACGAGCCTGCCCGCAACATGAACGGGCCGCACGAGGGTGAGGTCGTTGAGATGCGTCCCGCCCTGGAACGGGTCATTCACCGCGTACTGACGCCCCGGCTCCGGCTCACTCCCGAACCGTCCAATGATGGCCTCCACAGATGCAGGCATCGAGCCGAGATGGACGGGGATGTGCTCGGCCTGGGCAAGCATCTCACCCTCCGGAGTGAACACCGCTGCTGAACAGTCAGCCCGTTCCTTGATATTCGGTGAGAATGCGGCCATCTGCAGCACGACTCCCATTTCTTCCGCGATACTCGCCATCTGGTTCCGCAACACCTCGAGCGCGATCTGATCAATCATCGCCACGTCACCTCGAGCGCTCCCGAGGGGTGCACCTCTGCGGTCTCTCCAGAGTCAAGATACGTAGTTGCTTCGACTTCCTCAATGACTGCGGGACCCTCGATAACGTCACCAACCTGTAGCGCTGCCCTATCGAGAACGCGTACAGATACCACCCCTTCAGCAGTTCTGACATCACGGTAAGTGTCGGAGCGCTCCTCAGTGGGTCGCCAGTGCGAGACATCCTCGATCGTCAGTGCAGGAACGGAAACACCAACACCGCGTACCGCGACGATCTCGATTGCGTCGCGCGGTCTCTCGAATCCGTTGCGGGCGCAATGCGCATCGTCGAAGCGGCCCCGCACGACTGCCAGCCCCTCGCCGGGATGCCACGCAACCGAGATCTCGTGTGCCTGCCCGAGATACCGCGCATCGAGCGAGTACGAGACCGTTGCGTCAGCGAACCCGGCACGAGTAAGTGCTGCTCGAATCTCGTTGCTCATCTCTCCGGCCGCTTCCTCGATCGGACCAAAGTTGTCATCACGCACAAGAACCGCACGCTGGGCATCAGAGCGAGGTGGCGCGAGGAGGAGGCCGAGCGCTGAGAACACCCCGGCGAAAGGGGGGAGAACGACCCCGGACATTCCGAGGGAGCGAGCAAGCGACGTCGCGTGCAGACCTCCTGCACCACCAAAGGCTACGAGATAGGCACCGCGCGGATCGCTCCCTCTCTCCACGGACACCTTTCTGATAGC
>CAYYGI010000049.1:0-5591 GCA_964471085.1 uncultured Acidimicrobiaceae bacterium | reverse complement strand
CGAGATAGGCACCGCGCGGATCGCTCCCTCTCTCCACGGACACCTTTCTGATAGCTGCGGCCATTACCTCCTCAGCTATCCGGATGATTCCGATTGCTGTTTCAACAACGGAGAGCCCGAGTTGACGAGCAAGCGTTCCGATAACAGCTTCGGCCTCTCCCGGGTCGATACCGAGGCGGCCTCCGAGCTTCGCGTCAGGTGCAATGCGGCCAAGGACAACGTTCGCATCGGTCACCGTTGGCGCTGTACCACCCCCTCCGTAGCAAGCTGGCCCCGGCAGAGCCCCCGCGCTCCGCGGACCGACACGGAGCGCACCACCGGGATCAATCCACGCGATTGAACCCCCTCCTGCGCCAACTGTGTGCACACCGACCGAGGGGAGACGGCATGCGTAGCCATCAATGCTGCGTTCATGGGAGATCTCGATGATGCCGTCCTCGATCCGGCAGACATCGCTGGAAGTACCACCCATATCAAAGGAGACGACCCGGTCGTGCCCGAGTTCCTTAGCAAAAGCCGCCGCGGCAACGACGCCTCCAGCCGGCCCGGAGAGCAGAACCGCGGCCGGGAACGCCGCGGCATCGGCACTCTCCATCAATCCCCCCGATGATCGCATCACGCCGATACTTCCAACGATGCCTGTCTTCACGAGCCGCTCGTCGAGCGCTCTGAGGTAGGTCGCAGTGATAGGAGTCAAGTACGCATTGAGGACCGTTGTGGAGATGCGCTCGTACTCCCGGAACTCCCCTGCAACCACTGAGGAGAGCGAGAGAGGGAGATCGGGCTGGCGTGTCGAAATCGCCGCGGCGAGTCTCTGTTCTCTGCCTCGGTCTATGTGTCCGTTGACGAGAGCAACAGCAACGGCCTCCGCATCGAGGATCGGGGGCAGCGACTCCCCCTCGACTCCGATCCGCATGGAACGATCAACAAGGGGGGTCGGTCGGTCAGCATACAGGTCATAGAGCGAAGGGCGGTCCTGGCGTGCGATCTCGATGATGTCCTCAAAACCCGCATCGGTGATCAGTGCCGTGCGTGCACCCCTGCGCTCCAGCAAGGCATTCGTTGCAATCGTGGTCCCGTGCACGAAGACATCCACCACCGTTCCGCCTGAGAGCTCCTCGATGCCGTCGGCGATAGCGTTCTCTTGGCGCTGCGTGGTTGGGAGCTTCGCCGTTGCGACCTCGCCGTCTACGACAACCACGAGGTCGGTGAAAGTGCCGCCAACGTCTGCGCCGAGCATCATGGTCGGCCTCCGCTACGCTCTGGTGTCAGCAATAGAAGGACTGTAATGGGCATCACCGTTGAGACGACACCGAACCCGAGAGCAATGAAATTCAATGTCGGTGTACCAGTCGGGGGGACCGCCACAGCGACCACTTCGGAGGGCTCTGATGAGCGGATTGCGCCCTTGTTTGAAATTGAAGGTGTCACGTCTGTCTTCATGACAGCAGATTTCGTGACCGTCACACGAAGTGACGAGGCGGAGTGGGAGAGCATCGTGCCAGAAATCGTAGCAATACTTGAGACAACGTTCCCCTAAGGAGAGGCCACAGATTTCAGAGTTCAGATTTCAGTGGGGAGCGCAGAAATCTCAACTGTGTCGCCTGTTCGCAGGAGGGAGATGACGACTACCGCTACGGGTTCACGCACGAAGCCTTCGTCGGTCTCTCTGATTGCGCGGTACGCAACAGTTACGTTGATGTGACTGTCCTGCATGACTTCTATCTCGATCGCTCTGGCCCACTCAACGAAGGTGACGGGCTCACCTTCTGCTTCGTGGGGGAGCGCCTCAATCACAACGCCCGGTGCAAGAACTGCCCTGATCGAGCGGATTGTCTCCTCCGAGCCATCCCTTGTGAACCAGTCAGTGACGAACCATTCGGCGGTGACCTCAACGAGGAGGTTCTGCGAACCGACATCAACAGGTTCATCAGCCTCAACGGGTTCATCAGCCATCAAGTCAGCTTCGGCGACAACCATCGTGATGGGTGCTGGAGTAGGGATCTCGGGTGCTGGCTGCACCTCCTGAGTGGTCGTCAGCGGTGGCGGGAGTGCTTGAACGGGGAGAAGTGGCTGGGAGCTGCCACCCAGGAGCCGCATGCCGACCACAGCAATGATAAGCAACCCAACCACACCAGCCGCGAGATACATCCGCTTGTCGATTCCGTTGCTCTGTTCTCCCGTGAGGCTTGCCCACGGGATCTCCTCAAACTCTTCGGACTGCATGGTCTCACCTCGGTCATCTTGTGGGTAGCTGGAGCACCTGACCCGGATGGATCAGGTCAGGGTTGTCACCGATCACGTCACGGTTCATGTCGTACATGGATCGCCAGAAGTTCGAAATGTCAGCACCGGTGGGCGCAATGCCGTCCTGTGTGAGAAGATCCCGAGCAATCCGCCAGAGCGAGTCACCCGGTTGCACAGTGTGGGCTGCGGGAAGAAGCTCGGTTGCTGCGCGGTGGAGGACAGTGATTGCTGTTGCACTCTGCTCAGGGGATTCAACGTCGACCATCTCGACCATTCTCTGGCTTGGGGGCCCGGTCGTTGCATATAACGGATCAACTCTCGCAACACTTGCAAGCAGAATCACCGAGACCACGATTGCGACCACTCGTCTCCCGACTGGAGACATAGCACCAACTCGGGAGACGAGCGAGAGCAGAGAGGGCACGAAGGAGAGAAGAAGCCAGACAGAGAGAGCGGCTGCGAGATACTGCATGAAGATTGTTGCGGGGTCCATGCAGCCAGAGTGTCAGAATCAGCGACGCGTTTCAAGGGGTTCGTTCTCGGAGATCGGAGATCAGGATGCAAACACGCGTACAGCGTGGCAACTGTTTCAGCCTCCGATGTAGCTCATCTCGACTTTGGGGGTTCCAAGCGCAACACCGCCGCGGAGCTCTGAGTAACGGTCATCACGCGATCTCCATGTCTCGTAAATGAGGTCGTGAATCTCGTCATCAGATGCGTCGGAACGCAACGGTGTCCTGAGATCTGTGCCAATCGATCCGAATAGGCAGGTATACAGCTTCCCCTCCGCTGAGAGTCGCATCCGGGTGCAGTCCCCGCAGAACGGTGTCGACACCGAGGAGATGAAGCCAACCTCACCCGCTCCATCAACGAAACGGTATCGGGCCGCAACCTCCCCTTTGTAGTCGGCGTCGACCGGTTCTATCTCCCAGCGCGCACGGATGCGCTCAAGAATCTCTGCAGAGGGCACCACCTCTTCAAGGTTCCACGAGTTCGTCGTGCCGACATCCATGAACTCGATAAACCTAACCGTGTGGTTCGTGGCGCGGAATCGCTCAAGAATTGGGATGATCTCCCCCTCGTTCCACCCTCGGCGCACCACCGTGTTGATCTTGATTGGGCCAAGGCCCACATTGCTCGCGACATCAATAGCATCGAGGACGGTCGCTACCGGCACATCGGTGTCGATCATCTCGCGGAAGAGCTGGTCATCAAGGGCATCAAGGCTGACCGTGACCCGATCGAGGCCAGCTTCCTTCAAGCGACCCGCTTCACGGCTCAGCAGGAGAGCATTCGTCGTCATAGCGAGATCGTCAATTCCTTCAATCGTGGAGATCATCTCGACAAGCCGATGCACCTTCGAGCGCAGAAGGGGCTCACCTCCCGTCAGGCGGACCTTCCGAACGCCAAGGTCAGAGGCGAGACGTGTGACTCGGCGGATCTCTCCATAGCTGAGGATGGAGGAGCGCGCAAGATAGTCATGATTGTCGTAGACCTCGCGAGGCATGCAGTAGCCGCAGCGAAAGCTGCACCGATCAGTGACTGAGATGCGAAGATCGCGCAGGGGGCGGTTGCGTTTGTCAGTGACCATCTGTGAACGGTACCCCCAATCGGAGCGTTCGGTTGGGTACATCTATCAGGAAACCAGCGAAAGGAACTCGCTGCGGGTACGAGCGTCTGAGCGGAATGTGCCTCGCATGGCGCTGGTAACCATATTCGATTCCTGTTTCTGGACACCCCGCATCATCATGCAGAGGTGCTTCCCCTCCATCACAACACCAACGCCGTGGGGGGCAAGCACATCCATCATCGCGTCTGCTATCTGATTCGTGAGCCGCTCCTGTACCTGAAGGCGACGAGCAAAGACGTCAACGATCCTCGCGATCTTCGACAACCCGATGATCTCACCCTTTGGGAGGTATCCAACGGTTGCTGTCCCGAAGAATGGCAACATATGGTGTTCGCACATTGAGTAGTACTCGACGTCCCTGACCACGACCATGTCCTGGGCACCCTCAGAGCTAAAGATTGCTCCGTTGACGACTTCCTCAACCGTGGTCGAATATCCGCTCGTGAGGAAGTCCATCGTCTTGGCGACTCGCAGCGGCGTGCGCTGGAGTCCCTCACGTTCAGGATCCTCTCCGATCTCAATGAGCTGATCGCGAACAAGCGCTTCAAGTCTGGGCGAGTACACGCCGTCTTCATCGTCAAAGTCAGGGACCGACCTTGTTGTGTAAGGGGTTGAGAGCTTGATCGCCATGTTGGGTACGACCTCCGGATACGTTTCGAGAATGGATTCTGCGATCTCAGTCACTGGGCGCAGCGACACCGGGTGAACCCAGCGGGGTGCTGCCTCAGCGACGGGGACTGCTATGTACGCGTGATTCTCCGCGTCAGGGTCTGGAATCGACCAGCCGTCGTACTCCTTGACGAGATCGCCGTAGTAGATGATGTCCAGGTCCGCGGTACGGGGTTCGTTCGGATCATCCGTTCGCACACGACCGAGACCTTCCTCGATTCGATGGAGGCTCTCGCGAAGCGCCACAGGATCAAGTGTGGTGGTGACGCGAACAGCAACGTTGTAGAACTCCGGCGCGTCGGTAGGCCCGCCTACAGCTTCGCTCTGATAGCAGGAGCTCATCGCACGAACGGTCACGCCCGGTTGGCGACGGAGTCGACGGATCGACTCAGGGAGGCAGCGCTCTTTGTCAAGGTTGGAACCCGCAAGGATGACAGCATCGATCGGGTAGCGACTTGGGGGCATGGGATCTCCTCTCTAGGTTCCGTACTCAACGCGCGAACGCTTGACGGTAATCCCGACAGATCGAGCGTATCGCAACGCGCCAGGCTTCTCCACGGTGACCTTCACCCGCTCAACCCGCGCATCGGAGAGACAGATATCCGCTATCTCTGATACGAGGCGTTCAACGAGCATTGGATCACCTTCGGTGATGTGCGTGATGATTGCCTTGGTGATGGTGCGGTAGTTGACAGCGTCAGCAATGTCGTCCGAGAGAGCAGCAGGCCGAGTATCAACCCAGAGTGTGGCGTTCACAAGGATGTCCTGGTTGTTGACGCGCTCGCCGGGCTCGATCCCGACGATACCTGGAACCACGAGGTCAATGATCTGGATCTTGTCCAACTGCATGGCAGAAACGTAGTACGTAGTATGTATGGGGGTTCCCTCAGGACATCGTTTCCGGGGTTCCCTCAGGACATCGTTTCCATAGTGGAGAATGCTCTCATCTATTTGGGAGGTTCTGTTGGAGTCTGCACCCGGGTTTGGGTCTGTGGAATTCCCCTGGGATTGTGGAGGGGTCCGTTATGCGGCTCTGTGGTGTCGG
>CAYYGI010000048.1:0-8022 GCA_964471085.1 uncultured Acidimicrobiaceae bacterium | reverse complement strand
TTTCGTCGGTCTCGCAACCGACGCCGCGTGGCGGGTGGCCTGCTGCGGCCTGCTCATAATATTCGTCGAAGGATCTCGTGACGAGGGCTGCAACGAGGCCGATGCCGATAAATGAGAGCATGGCTGTTATGACTCCGCCAGCTATTTCGATACCGCGGCAGGTGGCGGGCAGACAGATAGCGTTCACGACGCTTGAACCGACCAGTCCACCGGTCATAGCCCCGACGAGGACAGTGAGCATGATTCCGGGTCGGACACCAAGGCGTACTCCTCCAAGAGCTACGATCCCAGATCCAGCAGCGAAGACGAGCCCACCTGTTGTCCCTCCCAGAACCCAGCCAGTCACCCCGCCAAAGACTACGGAGGCGGAGACGGCGAGAATGTCACTGCTTCGCATCGTGTGGATCCCTTCGCTGTCTCTCTCTTGGTTCGGGAGGTACGATTATTGAAGTAAGCCGCGTAGCGGCTCTCGTCCAAGCTGTAGCGCTTGTAGCGAGTACAGCAACGCCAATCAAGTAGGTTCCCGGTCTAGGAGTTGTGAGCACGGTGGCGATGCCTGCGAGTGGGAGAGCGACGCGAAATCCCCAAATGCCGAAAGCAAGGCCTCTCCCGTACGCCCACGCCGATACACCGACCACTGCAACCATGGCCCAGTGGACCCAAGAAACACCCTCCAGAGCGCCGAGCCCGACCACTATTGGTGTAGCGGCACCGCTTGCGATGAGTGCTCCCGGGACGTTGCCAATCCCATCAGCCAACGGCCGTTGTCTCACCCAGAGCATCAGCCAGGGACCGGCGAGTCCAACGATTGCCCCAGCGCCAAGAAAGAGTGAGACCAGAGCAAGCGCAGTGTGGGCGCTTGATGCGAGGAGGAGCGACATCGTGATCGTGGATCCGAGAAACCACCGGCTCCACGGTGCTCGCGCGAGGAGAAGCCCAGCGAGCCCAATGACGCCGAGAGCATTGACACCGAGGGATACCATGATGGCGGAACTCTCAGAGACCAATGTTGTTCCAGCCACGAATGCGACAGATGCAACGGCGATCGCAACGTATGCCAATACCCCGATGCCAACCGGCAGTCTGCTCATCGCAGGCGCACCGTAGCGTTACTGCGCTGGACGGGTATCCACCAAGCCAGGCACGCGCAGGCCACCCATGATGCCGCCGGTGTCGTGATGTGCTCGGTAGCGGTGGAGGCCAGGAGGCAGCGTTGAGAAGTCGAACTCGAATGTGTCACCTCTGCCGAGGATCTCGGACTCGAATGCGCCGTCGTTGTCGGCGATGACATACTCTCGATTATCTCTGTTGATCCATTGGACGATCTGGATCTCACCGAGGTCGATCTCAATGTTCGCTGGCCGCAGCACCCCGTTGTAGATCTCAACGACGAAGACACCTTCGGGGGGTGGCTCGGTTGTTGTGGTGGTGGTTGGCGCTCTGTCAGCCGCGATCGTAGCTTCTGACGGCCCCGATGTGCCAAGGAGCCCAATGAGAACGAGAACGGCGAAAACACTAGCTACGAGCACTCCGCTCTTGAAGATCGTTCGCTGTCCCACAGTGCTCCTCATTGTCAGGGCGTATCCCAGTATAGTGGGTTTGGTGAAATTCGGTCGGTCACAGGTCGCGGAGACCACCTCGACAGCTCCCTCCACCGGTTCTCGCTCTCGTGTGTGAGGGTGATCACCTCTCCGTGTGAAGGTGGGTGAACCCGGAGTTCACTGAGGTCGCGACGGATCATTGCGAGCCGTGTCGCCGCGATCGGATCCTGGTGGCTGACGACAACGATGTGGTGATCTCCGAGACCGATGCGGTCCTCGATCGCGGAGATAATCTGGGCCGACTTGTGCTCAAGTGTCCTGCCTTTGTCGACGCTACTCGCATCAGCGAGGTACCCCTCGTACTCTTCTTGAAATAGTCTTGGAATCACCTCCCATCGGTTCCCTGTCCAGTTTCGGAATTGGTTGGACTCGGTGAGCCTGGCGTCGAGTACGGGGACGGTTCGGTGGCGACGTGCGATTGCGCTTGCTGTCTCAAACGCTCTTGAGAGCGGTGAAGTCATGACGACGTCGATCGGGAGTTGCGAGAGGAAGTCAGCAGCGCGATGCGCCTGGAGCACACCGGTGGGCGAGAGATGGAATCCAGGGAGGTCGCCGTACACGACGTGGTTCGGATTGAGAACTTCACCGTGGCGCACAAGATAAATTCGAGCAGCCTCGGAGGCCATGGACTCGGTGTCCGGCTTCATGGTCACAACCAAAACCGTATCAGTGCGCTGCCGCGTACTGCGGCAAGGCCGTGCCGGAGCATAGGAAGAAGAAGGTAAGACGAAGAACGTACTATGGAGGAGGAAGTAGACGTAACTACTGTCGAAGTCTTCTGCTTTTCTCGATTCGCAATCGATGACTTAGGTATACTGGTTGTAACGAGCCCTCGATTCTGGAACGGACATGCCACTGAATGACCATGAGCAGGAGATCCTCGACGAGATCGAGCGTCAGCTTTATGAGGAAGATCCGAAGCTCGCTGAGATGGTCTCTAAGGCCGTTCGCGGCGGAGCAGATCGTTGGAAGATACGCCTTGCTGCCGTGATGTTCGTTCTGGGTGCCGTTGTTATGTTTCTTTCATTCACACGGACCGTCGTCGTTGCTGGATCTGGGTTTTTGGTGATGGTCATCTCGGCTGGTTGGCTCGTATTCACGCTTCTTCCTGCAGGATTTGGGCACTCCACATCAGGGGCTATGGATGCATGGTTGCAGCGCCTCCAACATAGGCAGCACGACGACAACTAGGATGAGTACTCGCTACAGAAATGACATTTCATAGGTTGCGGACGTGTCATCACAGCAGCGAAGATAGAAGCGGATTGCCTCATCATATCCGCACGAAGAGTAAAGAGGGAGATTGGTTTTGGAGGGATTTACCGCTGCACAGGCATGTCGTTTGACGTCATGTACACCTCATCAGCTTCGGTATTGGGACAAGGTCGGTCTTATCGAACCATCGATTCAGACGACGGACGGTCGGCCGGGACGGCGCCGCGTCTACAGTTTCCGCGACCTCGTTGGCTTGCGAGTCGTGAAGAGTTTGCTCGACAATGGGTTGTCAATCCAGCGCGTACGGCGAGCGTGGGAGTACTTGCGGCGTACGGGAGACATGGATCACCACCTTGCCGACGTGAAGCTTGTCACCGATGGGGAATCGATTTTCGCTGTTGCTCACGATGAGACTGAACTTCTCGACGCGCTGAGACAGGGTCAGCTCGCGTTCTTCGTAAAGATCGATGAGATTGCCCAGGATGTCGAGGAGGACGTTACGAGATTTGAGTTGGATCGCTCCAATTTCAGGGAGATGCTGAAGCTTGTCGAGGATGATGTGCTCATCGAAGGCAGAGAAGCTTCGGGCTGATCACACGCTCCCACTTCTGTGTCGGAGGCGAGCCACCTATTTCTTGAAGAGCCACGTTGGACGCAATATCGCGATTGCGCGCTCGGATCGCGAGTACCGCGTTGTCATGTGCCGAATCGCATCCGAGTGGGCCGCTGCTGTACGTTCGATGACCTGTGTGGTTGCTGGGTACTCACCGTACAGTGCTTCTCCGAATGACTGAGCAAGGGGCAGGAAGGCTTCGTCGATTGACGCTGCGGCTTCGAGCGGTGTGGCGGCAGGGTCGAATGGTTCGCCCAGATCAGTCAGCCGGTCAGTGATGTCGTGCCACGCTGACGCGACGTCACCTAGAGCGATCCTCCGCACGTTGCGACGTCGTCGAAGCCATTTCGCTCCAGGAGCGAAGCTCACGAGAAGGCCGATGCCTGCCATGAGCCAGAAGAATTTGCCTGCCCACCCTGGCAGCACAAAACCTCGTGGGCTCTCCTCTGCGCCTCGTGCATCGAGTGCTCCAACGCGTTCGATGGGTTCTCTCGGTGTGATGCGACTCTCTGGCCCAATCACGTCGTCACCATGGTCAATGATTGCAGGCACCGCGAGATGTGGCTCATACGCGATTGCGGAGAATCCCAAGATCGAGGAGATGTTCTCGTTGACCGTCGCGGCTGCATAGCCAGATCGGGGCGTCGGGTCGAATGCCATCCATCCGAACTGCGGGACCCACATCTCAACCCACGCATGCGCGTTCCTGCTGAGAACCTGAACAGTGGTTGAGTTCACTGGTGTACCAGCGGTGAAGCCGAGCACCACTCGCGATGGGATGCCAACAGCTCTCCCCATTAGCGCCATCGCTGTTGCGAACTGCTCGCAGTAACCGTGCCGGACGAACGGATTCTCTTCGTCGGTGAGCCACGCCTCGACTGATCCTGTCGCGAACTCGGGAGGTACCTGAAGCTCGTACACGAACTGGCCCGACATCCTGAAATAGTGTTCAAGCGCGAGTGCTCTCTCAAAGTTCGTCTCGAGCCCGTCCGTGACCCGGAGCGCTGTTGTACGAACACGAGGTCCAAGGTCGTCAGGGAGCTCGGTCCAAAAGCCCGGTTCTGAGAGCTCCGAAAGGAGAACTTCGCCTGCTGGTTCGGGAATGACCCTGCCAGCATCGCTTGCTGCTTGGAAGAGGGGGCTGAGATCACCGGACTCTGTGCGTGCCAGAGCGCCAATACTTGAAGCGGTCAACTTCGGAGAGTCGCTCTGGACCGAGTACGTCATCCCGGTGTAGGTCACATCACCGGGGAGGAAGAGGGATCCGTCGAGACGCCGAACCTGCAACGAGTCTGTAGCGGCCGCGGTTGATGCAAGAGCAGCGTTCGGAGTCGAAGGTGCTGGAAGCCAGGGCTGAGTGAGGTTCTGTATCGTGATATCCACGGTGATAGGGACGGTCTCTCCGCGGTAGCGATGTTCCGCATCGATCCAGGGTCTTGTATCGAGTGGGATGGTGTGGATGCGGTCCGTTGCCCATCTTCCGTTCCGGAATACGTCGAGAGTCACCGTTCGGAACCGGACCGCTGTGGGATCGATTCCCTCGATGGTCGCGATGAAGAGTGGATTATCAGTTGGGCTGATCAGCCCGGCATGGATATCGGTGAAAGGGTTAAACGCAGCAGAACCTGAGAAGCCATCAACGAACCCCGCTGGGGCGCGCCAATCGGCGAATCCGTCTGAAGGCACGGCATCACCAGCGACATTCACCGCAATGACACCCGCTGTCACCGTAGAGAGAGCGAGGAGACTGATCGAGAGCGTCGGTCTCCTCGACGGAGGAGTGCCGGCGTTGATGCGCGCCAGGCGCCCGGTTCCGCGTTCCTGCTCGTCTCCTCGTGTCGCTATGAACGCGAGTATGACGATGAGGAGGAAGACCCCGAGTCTGGCGGTGCTGGCAGGCCTGTGGTCGATGATCGAGAATTGCACGGCTACGATCAGGGGAGTGATGACCGCTAGGAACGGGCGGCCGGCGACAAGCCCCGCTGTGAGGAGAGAACCGAGAGTCCAGAAGAGGAACGAGATCATGACGACGAGACCGGGGACCGGGCGCACCGGCGCCAGGCTATGCCGGAAGATGTCGACTGCCCTGACGAGTTCGATCCAGAGGATGCTCCATGTCTCTGTGGTAGGAAGGATCACGAAGAGTGTGTCGGGGGAGATGACGAACCCCGTCAAGAGAACGAACGTCGCGACATTGAGGGCCAGGATGAGCCACGCCGGGGCGCGGTACGCGAGAGCTGTCCACGTGATGCCCGAACCGAGGAGGATGGCCACGAGGAGTACCGACTGCCACGGTGCCCCAGAAGTGGAGTCTCGCAACAGGGACGTTAGCTGCCAGAAGGCAAGCCCGATCGCTGCAATTCCCGCTATCCAACTGAAGCGATTGGCCATGGGTGTTCCATTGCATTGCGCCACGGGGTTGCCCACTCACCGTTCGGCGTGGTGCCGATGACGAGAGTGCCAACTCGCGCGAACTCGCTCTCTTCACGGCTCTCGGTGGACTCGACGGAGAGCAGCACGGTTCGGTAGAAGCCCTGGCTGAGCACTCGGAGGGAGGCCGAGTCGTCCTCTCCAAGTGCGCCGGTCACCAGGATGAGAGTGCCCCCTGACGCGCCGTTGCGTTGTAGTTTCTCAACGAGGTGCCTCATGTCAAAGGACGTGTGTGGAGTGATCGTTGCAAGCTCCTCCATGGCATGGTGGTAGGCCTCGGTGTCTCCAACCGTGGTCCCGTTCCCGTTCCCGGCCCAGATTGTTGGTGTGTAACCACTCTCGACGAGGTGATGCAAGACTGAGGCGGCACCAGAGACAGCTCGCTCGAAGCTTGTACTCGACTCGTGGGTCTCCGCGCGCGGGTCAAGCATGATGAACACACTCGACTGCCATGGCATTTCGAGCTGTTTGATCATGAGTTCGTCGTGTTTTGCCGTCGATGGCCAGTGAACTCTTCTGAGGTCGTCGCCGCGTTGATATTCGCGCAGCGTGAAGAAGTCTTCGCCGCTGGTGTGCCAGAAACTCGATCGTGAGGCACTCCGCCTCTGATCTTGTCCACTCCCGCTTGGTACACCGAGGAGGTTCTCAACTCTCGGGTACACGACAAGGCGGTCACTGCCCTGAGCTGTTGAGGATGACTCGGCGAACCCGAGGGGGTCTGTCACTGAAACGCGCATAGGACCGACTCTGTACACTCCTCGTGGCTCGCAGAGCACCTCGTATCTTGCTGCCATCTCTTCCCCCGACGACATATGACTCGCAAGGAACTTCGCTGTTCCGAGTCCGTGAACCCAGTCCTCGATTTGTACTCTGTTGAGGGTGCGACGCGATGTCATACGCAGATCTATGACTGCCGTCTCCCCGTCATGTAGCTGTTCAGGGACGATCGTTCGCACAAGCGTGAGCTGCACTCCAGCGATGCGCACGTAGATGGTCCCCCCGATCACAGATGTCAAGAGGAGGACCGAGAGCGCCAAGAGCAGGTCGTCGCCAAATGAGAGCCACAACACGAAGAGAGCTACAGCAGCCCCGACGGATGCCCAGCCTCGGAACGTTGGCATCAGCGAGAAACTCGCATTCCCGGCACGGGAACCGTTGCAGCGACCTGCTCAAGGAGATCCTCAACGGTAGTGCCGCGCATCTGGGCTTCAGGCCTCAGTATGAGCCGATGGCTGAGCACGGGGCGAAGGACAGACTTCACATCATCAGGGCTTGCAAAATCTCTCCCGCTCGCCGCTGCAACGGTACGCGCCGACCGTTGGAGGAAGAGGGTTGCGCGTGGAGAGGCACCAAGGCGGAGATCGGGATGCGAACGTGTGGCTTCAGCAATGTCGATCAGGTACATGCGGAGCACGTCAGCCATGTGGACATCTCTCGCGATAGCGGACATACGTACGATGTCTTCTGCGTGGAGAACCGGCTTGAGGTCGAGGAAGCTTGAGCGTTCGCCGTGGGTTTGGAGCATCTCGAGTTCCTTCGCACGCTCGGGGTATCCCATTGTTACACGCATCATGAATCGGTCGAGTTGAGCTTCGGGGAGAGGGTAGGTTCCTTCGTGCTCGATCGGGTTCTGCGTTGCGATCACAATGAAGGGCTCATCAAGTACGTGCGTCTCGCCATCGACGGTGACTTGGCGCTCTTCCATTGCTTCAAGGAGTGCTGCTTGGGTCTTTGGGCTTGCTCTGTTGACCTCATCTCCAAGAAGTACGTTGGCAAAAATTGGTCCGGCACGAAACGCGAATGTCTCTTTCTCGCGACTCCACACAGATACACCGGTCACATCGGAGGGGAGGAGGTCGGGAGTGAACTGGATACGTTGGAAGGAGCAATCGATGGAACGAGCCAAGGATTTTGCGAGAAGAGTCTTGCCGACGCCAGGAACATCTTCGATCAAGACATGCCCATCGGAGACAAGGCTTGTGACAACAAGTTCGATCGAATGCCGCTTTCCCTGGATGACTCGTTCTATGTTGCTTGCAACGGAGTCATAGCGATCTCCGAACCAGTTGAGTTCCTCTCGAGTTACTGACATGCTCTCTCCCTCACACTGCCTCCTCAATTGCACGTGGACTCCTCCGACCATACTCGCGACAGCAAGATACC
>CAYYGI010000047.1:0-8036 GCA_964471085.1 uncultured Acidimicrobiaceae bacterium | reverse complement strand
AGTGCCTGCACCGCTGAGTGTTCTTCTTGATCGCTGGCGTCGCGACCTCGACCCACCCCTCCCCGGTCGCGTGGTCGTTGCGCCGCCTGCGCGCGCCTACATTGCTGCGGCTATCGCGAAACGTCTCGACCAGCCGATCCTCGTCGTCGTTGCCGCTGATCGAGAGGCTGAGCATCTTGTCGAGGATATCTTGCTTTTCACCCAGGACGCGATCCACCTCCCTGCGTGGGAGACGCTCCCCTTCGAGCATGTCTCACCGAACGTTGTCACGATGGCGACACGTGTTGAGGCGCGCTACAGGCTTGCTGGCGATGCACCTGTCGTGGTCGTGGCATCCGTGCGAGCCCTGACACAGCGCCTCTCTCCAACTCCCGTTGAGCCACTCGTTCTTCTCCAGGGCGATGCCTACGACTTCTCTGGAACGGTGTCGAACCTCGCGCAACTCGGGTATCAACGTGTCGATCGGGCCGAAGCGCGTGGAGATTTCGCTGTCAGGGGAGGGATCATCGACGTATTCCCACCGAACGCCGACGACCCTCTCCGTCTCGACTTCTGGGGAGACAACCTCGATGAGATCCGGACGTACTCGCCGGTGTCTCAGCGCTCACAGGACCACCGCGAAGCGGTAGCGATCTTTCCGACACGAGAACTGATCATCGATGAGCGCATACAAGCCCGTGCTCGCGAACTCGTGACCGATGTGCCCTGGGCAGCCGAGACGTGGGACCGCTTTGCTCAAGGCATCACGTTTCAGGGCATGGAGTCCTGGCTTCCGTGGCTCGCTCCACCCCGGACGCTCCTGGACGAGAGCCAAGCCCCCGTTCTTCTCTTCGACCCCGTTCGGTGCGCATCGCGAGCTGTGGATCTGGTTGCTGAGGAGGCAGATCTTGCTCGGACGCTCTCCGTTACTTGGGGTGGTGAGAGCCCCGAGAGTGACACGCATCCGTCGCTCTACCTCTCGCTGGATTTGGATTCGGTCTCTGACCGGCTCATCGAAGCTCCCCCCCAGATGTCCGGGCCGGGGGAGAACGGCTACGAAATTCGTTCACTCGACGCGGTTGCCGGAGACCCTGATTCGGTGGCTGCTGGGGTCAACACTTGGAAGAAACGCGGTGTTGACATCGTGATTGCAATGGATGGGCGCTCAGCAGCGGATCGCGTTGCAGCAGTCCTTGGTGAGCACGGTGCTGATCTCCCCGTCTTCGATGTTCTCGATGAGGTAGGCGCGGCTATCACTTCGACCGGGATTCACCAAGGGTTCGTGTTCCCCGCCCTCGGTTTTGGAGTTGTTGGTGAGAGAGAGGTTGCTGGCCGGCGTCGCTCCCACCGGCCTGTACGAACGGGTGTCCCGAAGCAGACAGGTGATCCGTATCGAGACCTTAACCCAGGGGACCACATCGTCCATCGGCACCACGGCATCGGTAGGTTCAGCGGGCTTGTGCAGCGAGACATTGCGGGTGTCGAGCGTGAGTATCTTCTCGTTGCGTACGCTGGAGAGGACAAGCTGTACGTCCCGACGGATCAACTCTCCTCTATCACGAGATACACGGGGGGCGAGTCCCCCCGTCTCTCAAAGATGGGTGGCACCGACTGGAGCCAGACCCGGCGGAGAGTTCGAGAAGAAGTCGCTGTCGTTGCCGACAAGGTGGTGGCGCTGCATCGCAAACGTGCCGAAGCGGAGGGGTTCGCATTCTCTCCCGACACACCCTGGCAGACAGAGTTCGAGGCTGCCTTCCCGTATGAGGAGACCCCCGACCAGCTCACAGCGATCCAGGACGTCAAGGCGGACATGGAGGCCGAGAGCCCAATGGACCGCCTCATCTTCGGTGACGTCGGCTTCGGGAAGACCGAGATAGCAATTCGTGCCATGTTCAAAGCAATCCAAGACTCGAGACAGGTCGCGATGCTTGTACCGACCACCCTGCTGGCTCAGCAGCACTTCGTCAATTTCGAGGAACGATTCGCACCGTATCCAATCCGTGTCAAGATGCTCTCGCGGTTCCTCACGTCGAAGCAACAACGAGATGTGATAGCGGGCATCAAGGACGGCTCCGTCGACCTTGTCGTTGGAACGCATCGGTTACTCTCGGCGGATATCGAGTTCAGAGATCTCGGGTTCGTCGTGATCGATGAGGAGCAACGCTTCGGCGTCACTGCAAAGGACAAGCTCCGGGAGCTCCGTGCAAGCGTCGATGTGCTCACACTCACCGCAACGCCGATTCCACGCACCCTTGAGATGGTGCTGACCGGTATCCGCGATGTGAGCAGTATCCGGACCCCACCCCGGGATCGCCAACCGATCCTCACCTATGTCGGGCCGTACGACGAACTTGCTGTGGCTGCTGCTATCCGCCGAGAGATGCTGCGAGAAGGCCAGGTGTACGTCGTGCACAATCGGGTGCAGTCAATCGATCACGCGGTTGCAAGGTTGCGAGACCTCGTGCCGGACGCCAAGTTCGCAGTCGCGCACGGACAGATGTCCGAGGGCAGTCTCGAACAGGTGATGTACGACTTCTGGAACCATGAATACGATGTACTTGTTGCAACAACCATTATTGAATCCGGGCTTGACCTGCCCCAGGTGAACACCATGATCGTTGAGCGGGCAGATCGGCTCGGGCTCGCCCAGATCTACCAACTGCGGGGTCGCATCGGTAGGTCGAATCAGCGAGCCTACGCGTATCTCTTCCATCCCGAGGATGACAGGATCACCGAGACAGCATTTCGGAGACTCGAAGCTATCGGGGAGTTCTCCAATCTTGGGAGTGGATTCGAGCTCGCGATGCGAGACCTTGAGATCCGTGGTGCGGGCAGCATTCTCTCTGAGACCCAGTCGGGCCATATTGCTGCTGTCGGCATTGATCTTTATACGGAGCTCGTTGCTGACGCGGTGAAGCAACTGAAAGGGGATCTCCCACCAGAACCAGAGCCTGAGCCGGTACGCATTGATTTGTACGCAGACGCGCACCTGCCCAACGAGTACGTCCCTGGAGTCGAAGTTCGCCTTGAGGCATACCGGGGCCTCGCTGCTGCAATGTCGCACGAAGGTGTTGACGACGTTGTTGCCGAGTGGGAGGATCGGTACGGACCGCTCCCCAAGGGAGCAGTTGTGCTCATCGACGTTGCAAGGCTCCGCGTTGAGGCCCTCCGACTCGGCATCACCGAGATTGTTCAGAATCGTCGTGAGGTTCGCATTGGGCCAGTCGTGCTGAAAACTTCACAAGAGGTCCGCTTGCAGCGCCTTGTGCCAGACGCGCTTCTGAGAGGCACCGCTCTGTACATCCCGCCGCCCCAGGACTCGCCGGCAACGATGATTGCTGAGTTTCTCCGTACAATGTGGCCTGAACCGACACAGCCTGTATCGACCCAGTCCGCACCACATCACTCCGACGGGACCTCATGACTACCAAGAAACGTCTCATCTTCGCTGTTCTGGCTCTCGTGGTCGTCGCGGCCGGTTGCACCTCACCTGATGTTGCCGCGACCGTCAATGACAGAGAGATTCACGACGCTGTCGTCCTTGGTCTGCGAACTGGAAGTAGCGGTGACGCCGTGGTGTCTGGTGAGGAGTTCCGAAGCGACCTGACACGGCTGATCTTCACTCATGCACTGCTGAGCGCTGCAGAGGAGGACTTCGGAATTACAGGGCTCGAGACCTATGGAGAGCGCGAGGGTTTCATTGCAACGGCCACTCCCGAGGAGCAGATGGCTCTTGTGAGCGTCTCCCAAGACCCAGCGTTCACGGAGTCAGCATTGGACTTTGCAGTGACTCAGCTCCTCGTGCGGTCAAAGGTCAGAGAGGCTCTCGTCGCGAGAGAGGGGAACCTTGAGGATATCTGGCTGAACAATCAAGACAGGCTCGTGCAGGTCTGTGCGAGACACATTGTTGTGATGACCGAGGAGGAGGCTGATGCCGTCTATGAGCGCCTCAAGGATGGCGAGGACTTCGCTGCTCTTGCTGGAGAGGTCTCCTTCGACACGCGCTCACCTGGCGGCGTACTCCCCTGCCCGGCTTTACTCTCCGACTTCGATGGGCCAATCGCCGCGGCATTCACCGCTGCGTCTATTGGAGAACTGAATCCGCCTCTCCTCTCATCCTTCGGGTGGCACGTGCTCATTCTCGATTCATTGGAGACTCCTGGCTCCCTTGAGGAGCTTGCTCAGGATCCGATGCGGTGGATTCCTGGAGACTTACTCGATGGTTACTGGGGGAGTTGGCTCAACGAAGCCGTTCTCAGAGCAGATGTTGATGTCCGGAGCCAGATAGGTACGTGGTTTGCGCCAGGGCACGGGATTCTTCCCCCACCGTCATCTCCCTGAGATGGGGGTCACGGTCGTTGGTCTCGGGCCTGGAGGCATCGAGTACGTCGATACCGCAACGCTCGAAGCCATTGAGGGCGCTGACACAGTGGTTCTGCGAACGCTTGAACACCCATCCGCGTCTGTGCTGGCGGGAGAACGCGATGTCGTGACGTGTGACGACCTCTACGACGAACTCGCGGAGTTCGACGATGTATATACCGCGATTGCAGACCGTGTCATGGCTGCAACGGAGTCCGGGTCGGTCGTGTACGCCGTTCCCGGAAGCGCTGTTGTAGGTGAGCAAGCAGTAGCGAAGATCAGGGAGAGAGCCGCTCGCGCTGCTATCGAGTTCTCTCTCCTTCGCGCGCTCTCCTTCCTCGATCTTGTATTTCTCGCCCTTGATCTCGATCCGATTGCAGATGGTTTGCAGATCTTGGATGCACGGAACCTCTCGGACCCGCTGCCGCTCCATCTCCCGACGATCATTACCCAGGTCGATTCGCAGCACCGGGCCGGTGACGTCTCGCTCTCCCTCACTCGCACTCTTGACCCTGACACAGAGATCACTCTCCTTGACCGGCTCGGTGATAAGGATGAGGTTGTTCTGGTTCTGACCGCCGGGGAGCTTGCGCGATACCCGGCTGGCCCGCGAACAACGGTGTATGTGCCCGCGACGTTATCGGGGATTCTCGGGCTCATCGAGACCAACAGAGTCTTGAGGCGGGAGTGTCCGTGGGACCGCGATCAGACCCATCACTCACTTCTGACCCATCTCATCGAGGAGGCGTACGAGACTGCTGATGCAATCGGCCAACTCTCCGAGTCCGCTCCCGGAGGTGAACCTGACTTCGGGGTGTACGCCGAGGTTGAGGAGGAACTTGGAGACCTCCTCCTTCAGGTCATCTTCCACGCGACGCTCGCGGCGGAGGCAGGTGCCTTCGATTTCGATGAAGTTGCTGAAGCAATTCGCAGGAAATTGGTGCAACGCCATCCCCATGTCTTCGGGGAGATTGACGTTGCTGACGCTGACGAGGTGCTTGCAAACTGGGAACAGATCAAGAAGGTTGAGAAGCAGCGTGACAGCTTGATGGATGACATTCCCACTGGGATGCCTGCCATTGCGCGTGCCATGAAAGTACAGAAGCGGGCACGCAGCGTTGGTTTCGACTGGGATGATCCGGCAGGTGTACTCGCTGCTCTCAACGAAGAGATCGCTGAGCTTGTTGCCGCTATCTCCAAGAATGACGCCATTTCGGGGGAACTCGGCGATGTGCTCTTTACTGCGATCAATCTTGCTCGCCATCTTGGAGTCGACCCGGAAGTTGCTCTGCGCTCCACCGGTGACAAGTTCATCTCTCGCTTCCGGGAGATGGAGGAGCAATTCGCGTTACAGTCGACGGAGATTGCTGGCGCAACCGCTGCTGAACTTGAGGAGGCTTGGAGCGCAGCAAAGTTGGTTGTTGGGTAGCAAATCACGAGCCAAACCGAAGACTCCTCTACTCTCAGAGCATCATGAGCAAATCTATCACCACGATCACGAAAATTCACGCCCGCGAAGTTCTCGATTCGCGCGGGAACCCAACCGTTGAGGCTGAGGTCACGCTTCGAGGGGGAGGTTTCGGGAGGGCGATTGTCCCCTCTGGGGCATCAACAGGGGCACTTGAAGCCGTTGAGCTGCGCGATGGGGGAGATCGGTACGCAGGCAGAGGAGTGCTTCGTGCCGTTGCGAACGTCAATGATGTCATTGCCCCGAAGCTCATCGGCATGGATGCAGTTGCTCAGGAAACGATTGATCAGGTGATGCTCGATCTCGATGGAACACCGAATAAAGCAAAGCTCGGAGCAAACGCGATTCTCGCGGTATCTCTTGGGGTCCCTAGCGCCGCTGCAGACGGGTTAGGAATGCCCCTGTACCGGTACCTTGGAGGAACAAGCGCCCGAACGTTGCCGACCCCGTTCTTCAATGTCATAAACGGGGGAGCGCATGCTGCAAACTCCATCGACACCCAAGAGTTCATGATCGTCCCTGGGGGTTTGCCGAGCTTCAGGGAAGCTGTTCGGGCAGGTGTCGAGGTGTACCACTCCCTGAAGAAAGTGCTCGCCGGGAGGGGGTTGCAGACAAATGTTGGGGACGAGGGCGGTTTTGCTCCCAATCTTGCCGGTGACCGCGAGGCACTCGACCTTCTCTCTGAAGCAATCGAGGCTGCAGGCTACATTGTGGGAGAGGAGATCTCTTTCGCGCTCGATGTTGCGGCGACCGAGCTGTATCGAGCGGGTTCCTACGAACTCTCAGGCGCAAAGTTCTCATCTGATGAGATGGTTGACTATCTCGCCGATCTTGTCGAGGAGTACCCGATTATCTCAATTGAGGATGGGTTGAGCGAGGATGACTGGGAGGGGTGGGCGAGCCTCACGGAGTGCCTTGGCGACACGGTCCAGATCATGGGGGACGATCTGCTCGTCACCAATGTTGATCTGTTGCAGCGAGCAATTGACCTCGGTGTCGGCAATGCCATCCTTGTGAAGGTCAACCAGATCGGAACGGTCTCAGAGACCTTGCACGCAATGGAGCTTGCGGAACGCTCGTCGTACGGTGCAATGGTGAGCCACCGGTCAGGGGAGACGGAGGATTCCTTCATTGCGCATCTCGCAGTTGCAACGAACGCTGGTCAGATCAAGACAGGGGCCCCTGCACGGGGGGAACGAACGGCGAAGTACAACCAGCTTCTCCGCATTGAGGAGGGTCTCGGCTCTGAGGCACGCTTCGCTGGCTGGGAGAGGTTCAGGAAGTTTCGATGACAGAGACGCCCGAACTCCCCGATGCTGACAGGCCTGAACGTCGAGTTCGTCGCGCCCCCCGACGTTGGCGGTCGGCGCTGCTCATCTCGGTTCTCGTGATCGTGGGGTTCGCTGCGACCGGCGTGCTGCCGGTACGCGAATACGTCGAACGCGAGAAGAGAGTCGAAGCGGCACAGGGAGAGCTTGATCAACTGACGGAGCAGAACGCGGCGCTCACAGAGAACATTGATGCGCTCCTCTCCGAGGAGGGTGTTGAACGCCTTGCTCGCGAACAGTACGGCTTTGTACGCCCCGGAGAGATTGGTTTCGTAGCAATACCTCCCGATGCTGTGCCGGAGAGCAGTGAAGCAGTAGGCCCGGAGGAAGTTCTGCCCGAGAGAGTTGTTGTTGAGGACCGCTCTTTCTTCCAAGGGATCTGGGATTTCATGACTGGGCGCGACCGCGTGCATGATGGATGACCGGTCGGTCGTAGCAATTCAGATAGGCCGACCACCGCGCTCGCGGGTAGATGTCCGGGTACGCTGCCATCTCGGCCTCCCGGTCGTGATCGATGTGCCTCCAATCCTTGAGGATGGGACGCCGTTCCCAACAACGCACTGGCTCACCTGCCCGCTGGCTCTGCTACGCATCTCAAGGATCGAGTCTGAGGGAGGAGTGCGCGCAGCCGACGCGCTCGTCGGTGCTGACAGCGCGACAGCGGAAGCTTTCAAGGCTTCGATGGATCGGTACGGCGCACACCGAGACGCTCTCCTCCCTACTGATTGGAGTGGCCCAACACCTTCGGGCGGAGTTGGTGGTTCCCGGGGTGGCGTGAAATGTCTCCACGCCCAGTACGCCGACACCGCAGCGGGGAACGACAACCCGATCGGCACAGACGTAGCGAGCCGCATCGAACCGCTCAACTGCACTGTGGCGTGCATCACAGATGCTCCCGC
>CAYYGI010000046.1:0-8204 GCA_964471085.1 uncultured Acidimicrobiaceae bacterium | reverse complement strand
GAGATACCGTCGAGGAAGGGCTCGTTGTTCACGATTCTGAACAGAGCAACGACACGCTCAAAGGTCGCTCTCTCCCCGGTGGCTTCCAGCAGCTTCCCGGCAAGGTCAAGTTGTGGTCTCCACGCCCTTACCCCGAGGGAGAGGTCCACTCGCGACCTCCAATCTTCGGGATCGTCCCCGGCCCCCTCGCGAGAAGACCAGAACTCAGCAAGTCTCCTGGAGATGTTCACACACCGACGAACGTACTTTGCTCTCTCTCTATCCAACTCGTAGCTGACTGCCACAGCGTCGGACCAGTCAACGTATGCCTGGTCTGAGAGCGCTGCGGGTTCCATAACCGCTTGCTCATACAAGTGGTCGATCTCGTCGAGAAGGCTCACGCGAGGTCTTCTGTGACAAGCTCCTCGAACCCGGCTACGAGCCTTGTCGTCACGGGCCCCACTGGGAGATCGAGATCACCGACCGCGGTGACCGGCATGACCTCACGAACCGTAGACATGACAAATACTTCGTCAGCTTCAAGCAATTCGGACCGGTCAAAGTGACCAATAGAGACATCGACGCCCAGACGGTCAGCGACCTCCAATGTTGCTCTGCGCGTGATCGATGCCAGGATGTGGCTCTCCAGGCTTGGAGTAAACACGGCACCGTTCTTCACCCAGCCAAGCGAGAACGTCGGGCCTTCCAGCACGATGCCTTCGCGTCCAATGAGCGCCGCATCGTCGAAACCCTTCGATTGGGCCTCGATTGTTGCTGCAAGGTTCGGTCCATACGACAGCGTCTTGGCCCCCGTGAGCTCGCTCAGTCTTCCATCAGCATGCCACGGTGCCTCGAGTACATCGAGGCGGATACTGGAAGGGCGCGCCGGAACAGGCTCAAGGAACACAACGATGACGTTCTCAGTTCCCGGGCGAGATGCATCTGTGCCTCCGGTCACGTAGACCCGCAGAACACCCTCCCCACCCCGAGCAGCCTCGATGCACCAAGAACGGAGAGCAGAGCGATCCCCCAAGTCGATCCTCAAGCGAGAAGCGCTCTTATCAAGCCTAGTGAGATGATCGTCAAGCCTGAAAAGGCCGCCAGGGTAGGAGCGCATGGCCTCGAAGCAACCGTAGCCGCGTTGGAACCCGATATCGAAGACAGAGACAGCAGCTCTCCCCGGCTCGGTGCTCACACCATTTATCAGCACCGGTCCAATTGTTCGTGAAGTCATGGCTTGTACCAATTCGTTAGGGGGAGACGTCGATCACGCCCGAAAGCCTTCTGCGTGATCCGCACTCCAGGCGCCGACTGGCGCCGCTTATATTCGTTCCTGTCAACCATAGTGGCAATCCTCCGGGTGAGCGCGTCATCATATCCCGCAGCCGAGATCTCCTCCGCGGTCAAGTCAAGTTCAATGTAGCGGTACAGCACGTCATCAAGGAGCGGGTAAGGCGGCAGCGAGTCGGAGTCCCGTTGATCCTCACGAAGTTCAGCGGAGGGTTCCTTCTCGATGATTGCTCTGGGGATGACATCCCCCTCGATATTCCTCCAGGCAGCGAGCTCGTACACCATTGTCTTGTACACATCCTTCAAGACGGCGTACCCCCCCGCCATGTCTCCATACAAAGTCGCGTAGCCAACGGCCATCTCAGACTTGTTCCCTGTTGGGAGAACCATGCCTCCGAACTTGTTCGACACCGCCATAAGCACGATGCCCCGTATACGTGCCTGCAGGTTCTCCTCAGCAACGTTCTCGACAGCATCACCGAAGAGCGGTGCAAGCACGTCGATGAATCCGGAGAAGATGCTCTCAATCGGGATCGTATCGACTCGTATCCGGAGCCTCTCCGCGAGATCGAGGGAGTCCTCAACCGAACCAATGGAGGAGTACCGCGTCGGCATAGTGATTCCGTGAACCGCCTCTGGGCCGAGCGCATCAACAGCAATAGCTGCCGTGAGAGCAGAGTCGATACCGCCAGAGAGCCCAATCACCACTTCACTGAAACCGTTCTTCGTCACATAGCCGTGCAAGCCCGCGCAGATCGCCCGATACACCTCTTCTCTCTCGTCAAGGGACGGTGCCACAGAGAACGTCTGAGCAATTGTGCTCACCACGCTCGAAGAACTGACACTGATAACGGGGAGTCGCGGTTCTCCGCGTTGCCCGGGTGCAAGATCCAGGAAAAACCGGTCCTCAACGAATTGAGGTGACCTATGGAGGAGAGTTCCGTCCGGTGCAATCACCATCGACGCACCATCGAAGACGAGTTCGTCCTGGGCACCAACAGTATTCACATACACAACATGTACACCACCAGCAACAGCACGCTCGGTGAGCATGCGGACTCTCTCCTGGGACTTACCCAGGTGATACGGTGAACCATTGAGGTTCAGCAGGATCTCGGCACCTCCGAGCGCCTGGCCAGTTGGTGGGCCTTCGGCGTCCCAGATGTCCTCACAGATCGAGATACCGCACAACACTCCGCCAAACTCGTGAAGCGAGAGCGGTGTAAGCCCTTCAGCGAAGTAGCGCCCTTCGTCGAACACACCGTATGTAGGGAGAATCGACTTGTGGTACTTACTCACGATCACACCGTTGGTGATCACCGCCGCGGCGTTCGCTATCTCGCTTCCTACAGCGCTGCCATCCTTCTTGGTCACCGGGAGACGATCAATGAATCCGACGACGGTCGCGGTTGATCCAGACACTCCTGCCAACCGGTCGAGTACTGCAAGGTTCTCCTCTACGAACCCTGCTCGCAGGGCCAGATCCTCAGGGGGGTATCCCGTAATAGCGAGTTCAGGAAGAAGTAGCACATCAACGTCGTGCTGCTGGGCCCACTTCATCGTCTCTCGGATAGCAGCTTCGTTCCCTACCAGATCTCCGACGACGAGATCAAGTTGTGCTCCTGCAACGCGAACGCTCCGTGTCACAGACCCTCCATGGTCTCAACAATCAAGTGATCAACTACAACTCGTAGGGCTTCATCACTCTCAGCTCCATCCTGAAGTGCGTTCTCGTAAACACCCCTTTGGCGGTCGGCGCTCGTACCGTTCGCGACGATGCTCCGAGTCCGCTCAATGTAGGGGAGCGAACCGAGCTCCTCAGCCTGGTCCCGGACAAGCTCAATCATCTCCTCCATGAGCTCTGCCAGAGGCACAAGCTCGGACCGGCCAAAATCGATGAGGGACTCCTCAACGCCGTATCGTTGGGCTCTCCATGAGTTCTCCGAGATCAACATTCGCGAGTAGTTTCGCCACCGTTGATTGCGCATGCGACGTTCATACATCGTGGCGATGAGTGCCTGGTACAGCGCTGCGATCGCAATGCCATCCTCGTATCGAGTACAGATGTCGGCCGAGCGCATCTCAACCGTTGGATATCTCGACGAAGGCCTGATATCCCACCAGAGCTTCGTGGCGTCTTCTATTACCCCGGTGTCGACAAGAAAGTTGACGTGGCGCTCATAGTCGGACCAGCTTGTGAACTCGTCCGGCATACCCGTTCTCGGCAATGCACGGAATATTGCCGGCCGATAACTCTTGAGCCCCGTGTCCTCCCCCTGCCAGAATGGGGACGAACCCGAGAGAGCGAGGAGATGGGGCAGGAAGTACGTGACCTGGTTCATAAGGTCAATCCGGAGGTCTCGATCCTCTATGCCAATGTGCACGTGCATGCCCGAGATCAGGAGTCTGCGGATAACCCCCTGTAGTGCCTCAGCGAGAAGGTTGTACCTCTCCTTGTTCACGTGACGTTGAGAGTCCCACACCGCGAACGGATGAGTCGACGACGAAACGATTGCCATGTTGTTCTCAGAGACAGTCTCGGAGACAAATCTCCGGAGTGCCCCGAGATGCTCCCTCAGCTCGGTGACATTCTCACATACGGGGGTGCCGATCTCTATCTGCGAGCGGATGAACTCAGGGCTTGTTGCCCCGACAGGAGGGTGTTCAAGCTTCTTGAGTAGTGCCTCTGGAATGTCAGGGACAAGATCGCGGGTATCACGATCAACTACGAAGTACTCCTCTTCCATCCCGATCGTAAATAGCGGCTCTTCACGAGTCATCTCATCTCACCTCTTCGACATCGTAACCGACTCACACTCACCACAGCTACGCCAGAGTCAGGAGCCCTTCCTTGGTAAGTGCGTGTCTGAGCGCTTCCTCCTCCCCTGCTCGAACAGAGAGCGTCAGAACGCCTCCTCCTCCGTGAGGCGCGTGTCTCATCTGGATATCTCTCACATCTACCCCGCATGCGTCTAGTGCATTGCCGACTCTCGCAATCTCCCCCGGCTCGTCTACGAGCCCTACTCTCACAGCAACCTCCGGCGATCCGAGCGAACGGCGCATCTCGAAAGACCTCGTGAGATATGCCAAGAGTTCATCGTCATCAGCCGCGACCGCGCTCTCCACAACCGCAAGTTGGGTCCGCAACCCGGCCACAGCCTCTAACACCGCGGTGCGGTTGGTCTTGAGAATCTCAACCCAGAGATGTGGCAACGAAGCTGCGACCCGGGTGAGATCACGGAAACTCCCCGCCGCAATCTCAAGAGCCTCGGGCGTCTCTGATGCCGACGCAAGGAGACCAGCAGCGAGGAGTTGAGGGAGATGGCTAACAGCTGCGACAGCCCGGTCGTGGTAAGCACTCGACATGAAGACTGGCGTAGCCCCGAGTGTCTCGACTACATCGAGAACGCGTCCAGTCGCATCGCTTGCTCCCCCCTCTATCACAACCCAGTTCGCACCTCGGAACAGCCCAGGCGATGCAGCCGTTGGGCCAGACGTCTCGCGCCCAGCCATTGGATGCGTGCCCACGAACTTCGGGAGGTGCCGAGCAACCGCGAGAATCTCCTCTTTGATACCCGCGACATCCATGACAACCTGGGGTGTGTCGAGATAGGTAAGAATCTCAATGGTCGCCTTTGGAGGGAGAGCAATTATGACGATGTCAAGGGGTTCAGCAAGCAAGCCATCAAGTGTGCCCGTCGTGGATGTGACGAGGCCACGATCCATCGCGATTTCAATCGCCTCAGAGTCGGCATCATAGCCCACGATGTCCCACCCAGCGTCCGTGAGGCCACCGGCTATGGAACCACCAACGAGTCCTGTGCCGATCACCCCCGCTCTCGGCATCAGCACTCTCCTAGATTTATCAGTACTCGGTTGCGGTGCATGGGACGTCTCCACTCAAGGTACAGCGAGACTAGTGGCTCCTCGGCGCGCTCTACTCTCTGGGGCATGGAACGTGTGTTGATTACCGGTGCTGCTGGGTGGGTGGGAGGTCACCTCGCGCGGCATCTCGAGTCTCGACCTGACCTCCAAGTATTCGCCGTCGATGATCATGAGCCCCGCGTCGAATTCGCTTCCGACTTTCAGCGCCTCGCTCTCGATCGCTTGACCCTCGCTCGATACGTCCTTGAAGTTGCCCCCCACGTCATCTTCCATCTGCAATCCGTTCATCCGACATCGGAGACAGGGAGGAACACCGACGCCGAAGAGCGCATCCTTGGATCGCTTGCATTGTTTGGAGCAATTGAGCGTCTCACCACAGTGCGGCGCGTGGTCGTGAAGTCCGACACGGCCTTTTATGGCGCAAGTCCGCGCAACCCCTCCGTCCTCCACGAGTCGACCCGACCCCAGGGAACACCGAGCAGGTTTCAACGGGACCTGGCTGAGATGGAACGATTCATAGCTCAGGCCGCCATGCGAAACCCGGAGATCTCGTTTACCGTACTCCGATTCGCCCCCATCTTCGGCCCGCACGTCGGAAACCCGATAAGCCGGTACTTGACCCTCCCAACGGTCCCGACACTCATGGGGTTCGATCCGCGGATCCAATTCATCCACGAGAGTGACGCTGTCGCGGCTCTCGAGCACGCAGCGGATCACCCGGTATCAGGAACCTTTAACATCGCGGGAAACGGGCAGCTCTACCTGTCGAGAATCCTGCGTCTCGGTAGACGTCTCCCTCAGCCACTCCCGGGACGCCTCTTCGATGCAGCTCTTGGTGGACTCGGGCGGATAGGCATCAACGTGCCTCCCCACCTCAGAGGTCTCCTCAAGCACGGTCGCGTTGTCGATACGACCACAATGTCTGAAGTCCTCGGTTTCACTCCGCTTCACACGTGCAGGCAGACGGTTTTGAGAGCGTACGGTTTCGAGCCGTCGAGGTCACCTTGATGTTCGAGGAATTGAGTGCAATGACGAAGAGAGAGCTACTCGATCTCGCACGCGAGCGCTCTATCACCGGGCGATCAAAGATGAAGAAGGCTGAACTCACCGAAGCTCTCCTTGAAGCAGGGTTTAAGGGAGAGGGAGACCCAGTATCGCCTGAGGATCCTGCAGGAGCACAGACTCCCTGCTTCGACGACGAGAGCCGCGTCGAACCAAAGACACGACGCGAAGTGCTGTACCGCCGCCTCGGTGACTTCGTCGACACAAGCGTGCACTGTGAGTGGTGGAGCATCGAGGGTCACCCGTGTGGTCTCCCCACCCTCACCGGAACGCCGCGTTGCGCCTTGCATGGTGACGGGATCATTGCTGATCGAGCAATTCCGCTCACCGGGCGCTTGGGCTTTGGTACCTGGCCACCCCTCCTGCGCCAACTCTCTCTGGCGACCTACGACATCGACGCGTTCGGGCTCGACCCAGTCGTAGCCGAGATGGCGTGGCATCTGCTCAACTTCTTGTACTTCGACTACTTTCATGTTGAGGTTGAGGGCATCGAGAACGTACCTATGGATGGTGCTGCTCTCCTCGTCGCGAACCACGGGGGTTCAGTGCTGCCGTACGACGCCGCGATGCTCTCGCTTGCTGTGATGAACGAAGCAGAGATCCCGCGAAGAGTGCGCGTCGTTGGAACCGAGATCTTCAATATGCTGCCGGTTGTCTCCCATCTGTATCGGAAGGTCGGAGCAGCCTACGCCGCGAAAGATGACGCCAGGGAGCTGCTCAAGAGAGGGCACCTCCTCGCCGTCTTCCCTGAGGGTGAGCAGGGTTTCATGAAGCCAGCCTGGGATGCATACCGTGTCGGGCGTCTCGGGAGAGGTGGGTTCGCCCAGCTTGCAGAAGAGGCTTCGGTCCCGATTATCCCCGTTGCCATCGTCGGGTCCGAAGAAGTGCATCCCGCCTTCACGGTGTCGAAGCGACTCGCGCAACTCGTTCGTATATTCTTTCCCGAGCAGCGAGTCGAAGAGATTGCCATCGTGCTCAATCCCCTCCCCCTTCCGGTTCGATGGCGTCTCCGCTTCCTGCCACCGGTTCTGCCCTCTACCCCGGATCAACACCTCGATGCACTCGACCAGCTTGAGAGAGCCGAGGACATCCGCCGAACAATCCAGGAAGGCCTCGACAACATCCTCTCGAATCGCCGGACAGCGTTCTAGAAAGATCTCGGATGTTGAATACTGCTTGCATTTGCAAGCGTTATGCTGTATGCTGCAATCATATGAGAACATCTCCTCTCCCCGACGTCGGCACTTTTATCCGAGAACAACGCGAGCGCAGTGCCCTCTCAATCCGGAAGCTCGCAGAGATGACCGGCGTGTCGAATCCATACCTATCACAAATTGAGCGGGGCATCCGGAAGCCGTCAGCAGAGATACTGCGCTCGATTGCAGAAGCACTCGCTATCCGCACCGAGACGCTCTACGAGCGCGCAGGGCTCCTCGATCAGGTAGATGTTCCAGGCATTCGGCCTGCAATTGAGTCTGACCTGCAACTTACAAGAAGCCAGAAACAAGCACTGATGGAGATCTACGAGAGCTTCATCACAACAAACGATCAGGAGGGATCATGATCGATCTCAAGACACCCAGAGAGGCTGCCACGAAGGCCGCCCAAACAATCGCAGATGGCACGTCCGACTACGCATCCAGGGCGAAGGACTTCAGCGCAACTACTACCAGGAACGTCAAGGAGAACGCTGGCCCTTACTTTGAGAAGGTCCGAGACCTCGGCGAGTCAGCCGCAGATTCGGCGACCGAGACCGTCAAGACAGTCCTCGAGAGGGCTCAGGACTTCACGGGAAGAAGCATCGAGAGGGTCGGCGAGGTGCCGGTCGGGCAGAAGAACGTCAGTGAACGCGCCCAAGCCACCGTCGACACGATGCAGGAGAAAGTGGACGTCGAACATCTCCAGGATCAGGTCGCGAAGCTGCGTGAGCAGATGGAGCAGGCCCTCGTCTCGTGGAAAGACTCTTTCCTTGCGGGAACCTCGACAGA
>CAYYGI010000045.1:0-8297 GCA_964471085.1 uncultured Acidimicrobiaceae bacterium | reverse complement strand
CTGGTGTCTGACGAGAGCCGCTACCTTTCTCCTGAATGACTGACTACACCGTCCCCACCTGTTACCAACACCCGGACCGCATCACGGGGTTGAGCTGCACATCGTGTAGGAAGCCGGTCTGCACCGAGTGCTCCCGTGACGCCTCTGTTGGCCAGAAATGCCCCGAGTGCGCTGCCCCCTCAGGGAGAGCGAGAGTTGTGCACGCACGCCAGACCTTCGGCCGTCCCACCACGCAGACCTCACCGGTTGCTTTCACGATCATGGCTGTCACGACCGGGATATTTGTCGTCAGTCTCCTCTCCCCCGCAGCGCACGAATGGTTCTTCCAAGCATTTGCTCAATGGAACGTTCTCGTGGCAGCCGGTGAGTGGTACCGCATTTTCACTGCGGCGCTCCTCCACGGCAGCCTCATGCACATTGCGTTCAACATGTATGCTCTGTACCTCTTCGGTCCGCGCCTCGAACAACAGGTAGGAAGCCGGGCGTTCGCCGCGCTGTATGTTGCAACTGCCGGTGCCGGTGGCATGCTCTCCTACATGTTCGGCCCTCTGAACCAGGTCTCGATTGGCGCATCGGGTGCAATCTTTGGGCTCTTCGGAGCATGGATATTCGTTGCGTGGAAGATGCGGGGAGCTCCCGAGGGCCGCGCCATGTTCAACCAGCTCGGTGTCCTCCTCGCGATCAACCTCGCCCTCCCCCTCTTCATGCCCCAGATTGACTGGCGTGCCCACCTCGGGGGTCTCTTTGGCGGGATCCTCATTGCGTGGCTCTGGTCGACTTTTGCTGTCGGCAAACCGAATGCCCGCAAGATCCGAATCGTCACCGCGATGGCGGTCGCGGCCGGTGCTGCACTCATCACAATCTTTTTCTGACCCCCTGTCGCTGACTGCTTGTACACTTTGTGCCGTGAGGGAGCAACTACTCGAAGACCCAACATTCTTCGATCGCCCTGGGGAAGCCTGCGGCGTGTTCGGCGTAATTGGACCAAGCTTCGACGCGGCGAGGCTTACCTACTTCGGTCTCTTCGCTCTCCAGCACAGGGGCCAGGAGAGTGCCGGTATTGCAGTGAGCGACGGTGAGAATGTCACCGTGTACAAGGATCTCGGGCTGGTTGCACAAGTATTCGATGAAGCGACTCTCGCGAGCCTGCAGGGTGCCATCGCCATCGGCCACACTCGGTACTCAACAACGGGATCCAACTCATGGGAGAACTCACAGCCGGTATTCAGATACTCAGACCGGAGTGCAATTGCACTCTCTCACAACGGGAACCTTACCAACACGGCCCAGATCGCTACGACGCTCAGACCCCTCGCCGCCACGACCGATTCCGAGCTCATGACAGAAGCAATCGCTACAGCCATGACGGAGAGCAATCTCTCTCTCTCGGAAGCTTTGGAGAGAACTCTCCCCCGTTTCGAGGGCGCGTTCACACTTGCAGTGATGGACACGACGACGCTGATTGGAGTGCGCGACCCTCACGGCTTCCGCCCCCTCTGTCTCGGCGCACTCGGCGAGAGCTGGATCCTGGCAAGTGAGACAGCCGCACTCGACATACTCGGTGCAGACTTCGTGCGCGAGATAGCACCAGGGGAGATGATCATCATCGACGAGACCGGCATCACGAGCCGATTCCCTTTCGAGCAGGCTGAGTCACAGCTCTGCCTCTTCGAGTTCGTGTACTTTGCTCGGCCAGACTCGACCCTCCTAGGCCAAACGATCCACCAGACGCGAGTGCGGATGGGTCGCAAGCTAGCAACCCAAGCACCAAGCAACGCCGACATCACTGTGCCTGTGCCCGAGTCCGGGATACCTGCAGCACAGGGATTCTCAGAAGTATCCGGCATCCCGTACGTCGACGGGCTCGTGAAGAATCGATACGTCGGGCGCACGTTCATCGAACCCGCTGCGGCCATGCGCGAGCGCGGGGTGAGGATGAAGCTCAATGCAATGCCAGGTGTGATTTCCGGGAGGAAGGTCGTTCTTGTGGATGACTCAATCGTGCGAGGATCAACCACGAGACAGCTCGTTGGAATGCTGCGCGAGGCTGGAGCTACGGAGGTTCATCTCCGAATCTCATCGCCACCGTACCGCTGGCCGTGCTTCTACGGAATGGACACCGGGGACCGCTCAACTCTACTCGCTGCCGGAAAATCGGTGAAGGAGATCGCTGAGATCCTCGGTGCCGACTCTCTCGCATACCTTGACCTCGACCACCTGATCGACGCAACGGGGGCAACGCCTGATGCTTTCTGTACAGCGTGCCTCTCCGGCGAATACCCGACTGAGGTACCCTTGACTGATAGTAAGTTCCTTCTTGAGAGATCACTATGACGCATTACAAGGATGCAGGCGTTGACCTGAACGCAGCGGAAGAGCTCATCGACCGTATCGAATGGCGCGTAACATCAACTTGGACCGAAGATGCCGTCGGAGGATTCGGAGGATTCGCAGCCGGAATGCAGATTCCGGCTGGGTACAACAATCCGGTGCTCATGATGTCAACGGATGGTGTGGGAACAAAAGCTGAACTTGCGCGACGAACCGGGCTTCTCGAAGGTCTCGGTTACGACCTCCTCGCGATGGTCGCTGACGATCTCGCTGCAGCAGGTGCCCAGACGATTGCTATGACCGACTACATCGCGGTTGGGAAGCTTGACGTGGACCGCGTCGAGACGATCATCACGTCGATCGTCGACGCGTGCACCGAGGCCGACGTCTCCCTTCTCGGGGGAGAGACCGCCGAGCATCCGGGTGTAATGGAACCAGACCAATTCGACCTCTCCGCCACTGCACTCGGGATCGTCGAGTATGGAGAGGAGATCGACTCTTCACGCGTCGCACCTGGGGATGTGATCATCGGCGTGATCTCCCCAAACCTCCGCTCGAATGGGTTCAGCCTTATCCGAGCCATCGTGGAGAAGAGCCTTCCCCTGGACAGCCTCTTCCCCGACACCAACCGCGAGACCGCCGAGGTATTGCTTGAACCGAGCATCGTGTACTCCCCGGCAGTCGTGGACCTCCTTGCCAGAGTACCTCCCCACGGCCTTGCTCACATCACCGGAGGGGGGCTACCCGGAAATGTTATCCGAGTGCTCCCCGAGGGGTCGCGCGCGGTGATCGAACGATCTCGCTGGGACGTGCCTCACGTCTTTGACGTGATCCAGAGCGTCGGTGAGGTACCGCTTGGCGAGATGTTCCGAACGTTCAACATGGGCATCGGATTCGTCTGCGTGGTCAATGAAGGCGATACCGACAAGACACTCGCATCCTTCGAGAGCTCCGATTTGGAGTCAGCGGTGATCGGCCGGATCATTGCAGGTGACCGCGCTGTCGAACTCCGTTGAGCACAACCCGACATCTTCAAGAGAATGTGCGAGTCTGCGCGCCTGGAGGGTTTCTGAAGTCTTGAACCACATGCTCGAGCTCTCGACCAGAGAAGATTGAGCCGAGCAGGTGACCTGGTATCGTTCAGGTACCAAACAACCAGGTGGAGATGACCGAACGCCCATACCCCATTGATTTCATCGTTCCCGTTGGCGATGGCTATCGGAGTCGGGGACTCGCCACGCTCGGTGTCGTGCTCTTTGCAAAGACGATACTGCTCCTCCCCCACATCTTCCTCCTCACCGCGTACTTCATCACGGTGCAGTTCGTCGTCTGGATCGGGTATTGGTACATCCTCATCCAGGGCACCAAGCCGTTCTGGGTCGAGAACCTCGAAATGATCTTCCTTGAGTGGGCGAGCCGAGTCTTTGCATGGTTCACGAGCACCACGGACGTCTTCCCAACGTACGGCACAGACGAGAACCACCCGGCACAAGTAACGGTCGCCAAAGCACCCGAACCCCAGAGCAGGCTCCTTGCGCTCCTCGGCATCTTCCTTATCAGACCGCTCTTGGCGCTCCCTCACCTCTTCATCCTTGTGTGGCTCACTCTCGGGACGTTGGTGGCAGCCTGGCTCGGGTATGTCATGATCCTCTGGAACGGCTCCCTCCCTCTAGCACTGCACTTCTATTTCGTCGGATTCCACCGTTGGTGGGCCCGCACATGGGGATGGATCACCGGGCTGACAGACGAGTACCCCCCTTTCACGTTCACGTCATGACCCGCCAACGCGGTAGGTCGTCTACTGTCTTGGTATGACCCCTGACACCATCCCCAACTCCGATGTTCTCTCCGTTGATCTCAACGGTCCCGTAGCAAACGTCTTCCTTGATAGACCTGAGAAGCGCAACGCCTTCGCCCAGAACTTCTGGGTCGATTTTCCGATCATCATCGACGCGCTCGCAAGAAGGGACGAGATACGAGTCGTGGTGATTGCTGCAAAGGGCGAGTCCTTCACTGTAGGTCTTGACCTCAAAGCATTCGCTCCACTCTTCATGGCCGGGGGCGTTGACCCGGAATCCGCGCAACAGGCGGCGTCTGACGTAGGGAAGCGCATGGCCCTCTACCGCACGATCAAGGAGATGCAACGCACATTCACAGCGATCGCCGCGTGCCCAAAACCCGTCATCGCTGCTATTCACGGCCACTGCATCGGTGCCGGTGTAGACCTTATCACCGCTTGCGACATCCGGTACGCCGCACAAGACGCGACCTTCTCTGTTCGGGAGACAAAGATCGCGATGGTGGCTGACGTCGGCACCCTCCAGCGTCTGCCGCGTATTCTTGACCCTGGGTGGGTTGCGGAGATCGTGTACACCGGCAGAGACTTTGGTGCCGAGGAGGCAGAAAAGATGGGGCTGGTCACGCGTGTGTTCTCCAACGCAGAGACAACCCTGAAAGCTGCCAACAACCTTGCCCAAGAGATTGCGGCCAATTCACCCCTCGCTGTACAGGGAGCAAAGGCGATTCTTGCAGCGAGCAACGATGTATCCATCGAGGAGGGGCTCGACTACGTGGCGCTATGGAACGCCGCGTTCCTTCAGTCGGATGACTTCGCGGAAGCAGCGGCAGCCTTTCTCCAGAAGCGCCCACCGAACTTCACCGGCGCGTAGTTCGCAAGCGGGGATCGCTCCTTACGGCGGTGAGTCTCGCGATTTCAGCTATATTTGGTGGATGCTCACAATTCCTCGCACGATGCGACGCCATCTCTTTGCTTCTCCATAGTGCTCTCTCCTTCATTGTGTTCCACCACCCTCAACACCGATAGGAGCTTCGAATGAGCGACCTTCACAAAAGATTCCAAGACATCATTGCCCCGGTAATCGAGTTCGACTACTCAACTGAGATCGTTGACGGCAAGGGGAGCTGGGTAACCGACGCCGATGGCAGAGAGTACCTCGACTTCACCTGCGGCATTGCAACATCCAACATGGGGCACCGTCCCGATGCTGTTGTTGCTGCCGCAGAGGCACAACTCAACAGTCTCTGGCATGCCGGGGGTTCCTTCCTCTACAAGTCAATCGTTGAGGCTGGCGAGAAGATCGTCGCTATTACTCCAGACGGCATCGATAAGGTCCTCTTCATGAACTCTGGCGCCGAGTCAGTCGAAGCGTCGGTAAAGCTGGCGCGAAAGGTGTCAGGACGCCAGGGAATCATTACGTTTCGTGGTGGGTTTCACGGAAGGACAATGGGGTCGGTCACCTACACGACGTCTCGGTCAAAGTATCGCCAGGGCTACCACCCCCTCCTTCCCTCAACGTTCGTGACCCCATTTCCGCATCCTTTCGGGTGGGGGATGACCCAGGAGGAGGCGAACGCGTACGCGCTCAGAGAACTCGAGTTCAAGTTCAAGTATGAGGTGACGCCGGGAGAGATTGCAGCTTTTCTCGTTGAGCCATTGCAGGGTGAGGGCGGGTATTACCCCGCCAGCAACGAATTCATCCATGCTCTCCGCTCGATTGCAGATGAGCATGGCATTCTGTTAATTCTTGACGAAGTACAGACTGGATTCGGGCGCACGGGAGACTGGTTCACAAGCCAGGTCTACGACGTGCGCCCCGACATCCTCGTGATGGGGAAGGCGATAGCCAACGGCCTCCCACTCTCTGGGGTTGGTGCCTCCGCTGAACTCTTCGACGCCTGGCCAGCCGGCTCACACGGAACCACGTTCGGGGGTAACCCTGTGTCGTGTGCGGCAGCCGCTGCGAACGTCGATGCTCTCCGAGATGTTATCCCCGGAGTGAGCCGCCTCTCGGAATATGCATTCTCCCGGTGGGCCGAGATCAGAGAGCAGCATCGCACCGTAGGCGATGTGCGCGGGCTCGGGCTCATGATCGGCATCGAACTCGTCAAGGAAGGGAACGAACCCGACACTGAGGCGTTCGCTGCAATAGGTGCCCACGCCCTCGACGCAGGGATGTTCATCCTCAACTGTGGCCCTGACGGCAATGTGATCCGGTTCATACCCCCCCTGAATGTATCCCAAGACGACCTTGACCGCGGCATCGACATCCTCGCTGACGCGATCAAGAAGTATGAGGGGTAGGGGGAGATAGGGGGAGAACACAGAAGACAGAGAGGAAGGCCCCGGGGAGACCCGGGCCTTCCTCTCTGAGTCGCTCAGGTGAGCGCTACTCCTCGGTCGTGAGAACACCGCGCAGTCTGGGATAGCGCACCGGACGGTGGTTGTGACAGAACTCAGCTCGGTTGTACTTCGAGAGCTGTGTCACACAGTCCGGACTTGCGCAGGTGCGCTCTTCATCGTACGTCTTTGGACGACGTGAACGACCCTTCGGTCGCGATGCCTTCAGGATGTCAGACATTGTTGTCTTCCCTTTCTTCAGTCTTCCGGTTCGATGCTTCCTGCCTGTACAAATGGCACGCGACAACAGCACCGAGAATTCTTCAAGACACGCAGTCTAATTGCCACAGCCGAAAGGTGCAAAACTATTTTTGAGATTCTCGCGAACGACCCACCGGTGAGTCAGTGCTGCGGACTCCGGGGAGCGCGAGAGCGAGAATCGCGGCAATGACAGCAAGAATTGAGAGCCACTCCCCGAACCTCACCCACAACGTGGGAGTGCCGGGCGAGAACTGCACCGAACCGTAGAGCACTGTGTCTTCGAGGAGGTCTGTTCTCTCCCCTACTGTACCTCCTGCAGTCACGAAAGTCGACCTTCCCGTTATCGACGAGATCACGGTGTCGAGACCGATACCTGCAGCGTTGACACGTGCCCGTTCAATAAACTGGTCCGCAGCGGGAGAGATACCATAGCTGCTCTGGTTCGTCGTGATAATCATGACTTGAGCCCCCTCCTTCGCAATAGATCGCATCGATCTCGCGAAACCTCCCTCAAAGGAGATCACCGATCCAACAATTCCCGTCTCTGTTGCAAAGACGATCGGTTCCGTACCCGAAATCATGTCCCTTGGGACACGATCTAGTTGAGGAACGAAGTCCAGGAGGTCACGCATTGGAACGTACTCGCCGAAAGGTACGGGGTGGCGCTTGTGGTACTCCCCGATCTTGATGCCGTCGGGTGAGTACAACGCATTGAAATTGATGAAGTGATCGTCATCGACAATCCGCGTGCCGGAGATCAACATGTATGCATCAAGCCTTCGCGCTTGTTCAACGATTGCACTACGAACTTCGTCGTTGGTACCTGGCTCGTACGGGGAACCAACCGAGTTCTCCGGCCACACGACAAGATCGACCGCGCCCTCCGGAATCGAGCGCGTCTGTTCCATGTGCCGCTCATAAATTCGCCTGTTCTCATTCTGGCAACGGACCTGGGGACAGGGGGAGCCACCCTGAACAATGGCAGTACGCCAGATCTCGCCATCGAGATGTGCCGGGCCAAGAAACGCGCCGGCAATCATCACGAGCATGACGACGGCAACCGAGTCAACCGCGAACTTCCACGTCCTACGATCCTCAATGGCGAGTGTGATCCCTGCTGCAACGGCGACGACGAGCACGGTCCATCCTGACGGACCGATCCACTGCACCGATCCGATCGCTCCGGGAAGTGTTGCTGCCGGATATCCAATATCCCCCCACGGGAAGCCTCCGAATGGGAAGTAGCCGCGCACAAATTCGAGGACCACCCAGCCACCAATAGTGATATAGAACCATCGCAACGGCGTCCACAGCCGGAACATCCATACCCACAACGCAAAGAGTGAGGTGTAGGTGCCCATAACGATCGTGAGAGGGAACCATGCAACGAACCCGATAGCCAACAGCCAATGGAGAAGAAGGCCGAAGAAAGCAGCACCCCAACCGAAACCCAACATCATCGCCGTCATCGGCCGCTCGACTGATCGCAGAGCAAGAAGGAAAGGAACGGGCGCCACGAACGCGAGCGGCGCGAGCCCAATAGGGGGGAACGAGGCCCACATCAAGA
>CAYYGI010000044.1:0-8339 GCA_964471085.1 uncultured Acidimicrobiaceae bacterium | reverse complement strand
CGTGTGCGAATGCGACTCTGCAATTCTGCTATCGACTCGAGAACTTCGGGGCCCTCGATAAGCGAGACAGCATCTCCAAGTCTGAGAAGTAGTCTTGCGGCTACGAGCGGATCGGAGACTGACATCGTGATCCTTTGGCGTCCATCGTCCATCTCGACAGCATGAACCGGGTAGTACTCGGCGACCCAGCGCGAAGATGGCTCTGTCGTGAAACTCACATGAACATCGCTATCACCGGGTCGGTACCTCACGACGCTATCAAGGGAGTCTCCCTCCCACGAATACTCCTCATCGAGCTCGGTGACCTCAGCGATCCGATCAACCCTGAAGACTCTCTCGGCACCCGCCAACCGGCAGTGAGCAGACAAGTACCAATTACCGAGGTTGAAGAACACCGATCTCCCCTCAACTTCACGGGTCGAGCGCACGTTTGTCGCAAGAGCCACATACTCGATGCGCACCACGCGTCCCCCCTCAATCACTCGCTTGAGGGTCGCTACAGCCTCTGGCGTCGGCACATCAAAGTGAACCAGTGACTCCACGTCGGGGAGGACCGCCGACTTGAGCTTGCGAACCGCTGACTGCAGCCCAGCAGGTGCCTGATCCGACTCAACGAACGTCATTCCTGCGGCAAGAAGACCGAGAGCTTCCGGAGCGGTCAGTCTCAGGGGACGCGAGAAATACTCCGCAGCGTCGACATACACCTCATTCTGAGAGATGTCGACGTCGATCAAGTCTCCCGGGCCGTATCCGGGGAGCCCTGTCATGAACACGAGGTGCAGGTCCTTGATGAGATCCGTCTTGTCCTTGTAGTCGAAGCGAGAAACCACATCGTCGATGTCTGCCCCCTCCTGCGCGATAATCCAAGGCAGAACCGCAAGAATCCTCGAGAGACGGAGCGCAGTTCTTTGAGAGCTCACGTTCCACCCCCGATAAAGCGGAGAAACGCATCCACGAGCTCGGGGGGTGACTCAATGACAGCCCTGTCGTCAAATCCAATCATCCACCCGATGAACGCAGACTCGGATGTCACGACAACATCGACAACCACCGAGACATCGTCTCGTGAAACTAAGGCAACGTTCGCCACTTGCCGGAGAGCAACTTCAGCAACCTCGGCGTCAAAACGCACTCGAGCGGTGACGTCGTCGCGATCCGGAGTGCTTGCGAAGCCGTACAGTACCCGTCGTGTCTCGAACCCGACTGGACGATCGAAGGCCCCAGGGCTCTCGTCAACTTTCAAGCCTCTCATTCGATCGACACGGAACGCCTTCACCGTATCTGGAGCACCGAGCTCGGGCGCGACAAGGTACCAGTGACCGAACCTGTGTCCAAGTCCGTACGGCTCAACCGTGCGCTCCCGCCCCCGATACGTCAGGAAGAGACGGCGTTTCTCGACGACTGCTCCAAACAATTCCCCGAGCAACTCCAAGTTGTCACCCAGATCAGCGGAGACTGCTCCACTCGCAGGGGCCACGGCACCCCCGAGCTTGAAGATCGCAGCAGCTTCGGTGACCTGGCCACCGAAGCGAACCGCCTGAGAGGCAAGGAGCAGGGCAGAACGTTCTTCATCAGTGAACTCCGGATCCGGGATCGAATACTCCTCGACATCCACGACGTACCCGAGCTCCACTTCCCACACATCGGTGTGTCGCAGTGTGAGCGGAACTCCCAGAGTGCGAAGAAGGTCTTTGTCTCGCTCGAAGGTCCGCCGGAAAGCCTCGTCCGAGGGTTGACCATACCCCTTGACGGTGTAGCGGATGTCGTCAGCAGTCACCGGATGTCCGACAGTAAGCAGGTACGCCAAGAGGTTCAAGATTCGTTCAATCACACTCTGCATCGATGCCAGCGTATCGGGTTGAGCACCAATGTGGAAGGAGTGTCAGAGACTTTCGATCAAACGATCCACGCGCTCGTCGTAAGCCTTGAATGGGTCTTTGCACAGAACCGTCCGCTGTGCCTGGTCATTGACTTTGAGATGTACCCAATCGACGGTGAAATCTCTCTGCTTCGTCTTGGCAGCTTTGATGAACTCGCCACGGAGCCGAGCCCGAGTCGTTGGCGGCGGCTCAACCATTGCAGTAGCGATCGCTTCATCGGTGACGACTCTATCCATCAGCCCGGCTCTCTCCATCTTGTAGTAGAGGCCCCGCTCTTGATTGATGTCGTGGTAGTTGAGGTCAATCAGAGCGAGCTTGGCAGAGGAGAGCGGGAGGTCATGACGAATTCGATACCTCTCCAGGAGGTGGTATTTTGCGACCCAGTCAACCTCGCGATGCAACGTGAGCGGATCCTTCTCGAGACCGGTGAGAAGATGCTCCCACATTGCTACAGCACGCTCAACTTCGGGGGAGAGCCCTGAGACTCGTGCAAAGCGCATGACGCGCTCCAAGTACTCCCACTGGATGTCGAGAGCGGAGAGCTCCCGACCGTTCGCGAGCTTCACTCGGTGCCTGCAGGTGATGTCATGGCTGATCTCACGTATTGCGCGGATCGGATTTTCGAGTGTGAGATCCCTGAACACAACTTCGTCCTCAAGCATCTGGAGCAGAGCGACCGTAGCACCCATCTTTGTGTACGTTGCGTACTCGGACATGTTCGAGTCACCGGCAATCACGTGCAAACGTCGATAGCGTTCAGCATCCGCGTGAGGTTCGTCGCGGGTGTTGATAATGGGGCGCGAGCGCGTCGTTGCTGACGAGCTCCCCTCCCAGATGTGCTCAGATCGCTGTGCAAGCGTGTACGCGACCCCCCGTGTTGTTGTGAGAAGCTTCCCGGCGCCTGCCCAAATTTGGCGAGTTACGAAAAACGGGATCAAGGTATCAATCGTGCGTTGAAAATCAGCGTGACGTCTGATCAAGTAGTTCTCATGGCAGCCATACGAGTTCCCCGCAGAATCGGTGTTATTCCGGTACAGATAAATATCTCCCCGAATTCCCTCCTCCTCAAGACGCTGCTCCGCCGACACCACGAGGCCCTCAAGGATGCGCTCACCGGCTCTGTCGTGAGCAACGACGTCGTACAAGCTGTCACACTCGGGTGTTGCATACTCAGGGTGACTCCCGACATCAAGGTAGAGCCGGGCACCATTCTCAAGAAATACATTCGACGACCTGCCCCAAGACACAACTCTGCGAAAGAGGTAGCGGGCCACCTCGTCCGGGGAGAGGCGGCGCTGTCCGCGCAGGACGCACGTAACTCCGTACTCGTTCTCAAGTCCAAAGATTCTTCGTTGCACGATTCCAGGGTACCCTCAGAAGTCAGATGCCGCGCACCGCTACTCCCCGCGCGCAGCAGCAATCACGGTGCTCTCCAAGCGCCTGAAGACCCGGCGTTCCTCGGAGCGGTCGAGAAATCCGGTCTCCCAGCCCGAGACCGGCACTTCACGGCCTTGGGCGTGCTCGATCGAATCGCATGCAATATTGATCGCCTCGCTGAGCGTGATGTCATCATGCATCGACTCTGCGACCTTCTCTTCGATGGCATCTTCGTGTGCTCCGAGAACCGCTACACCGTCGGTGTCACGCAGCGTGCCGTCAAACTGCACACGGAAGATCTTGTCTGTAGCCATCTCGGCACCGAGCTCCGCGACGACGATGTCAACCTCGTACGGCTTGACCTCGTGGCTAAAGATCTGTCCAAGAGTCTGGCTGTATGCGTTGGCGAGTCCTTTCCCGGTCACATCGCTTCGCGCGTAGGAGAACCCCTTCAGATCGGCGTAGCGGATACCTGCGACGCGCAACATCTCAAACTCATTGAATCTTCCAACACCGGCAAAGGCTATGCGGTCGTACACCTCACCAATCTTGCGAAGTGAGGGCGAAGAGTTCTCCCCCAGGAGAAGAATCCCCTCCTGAATACGCAGCACCACGATCGGTCGACCTCGACTGACCCCCTTCTTCGCGAAGTCAGCTCGATCCTTGACGAGCTGCTCGGGGGGTACATAGAACGGCATAGTCATGGGCGGCCCTCGATGACGTGTGCCGCCACTTCCGCTAGTTCGGAGTCAGCAACTTCTTCTACTCCAACGGCCGTCACGGTGACAATGCTCGGGAAAATACCTCTCTTGAGGTCGGGGCCTCCCGTAGCGGCATCCTCCTCTGATGCGGCTACAAGAGCCTCTGTAGCAATCGAGAGCGCGCGCTCCCTCTCCATGTTGGGTTGCCACTCCGCTTTGAGAAAGGCCTTTGCTTCACTCCCCCCCGAACCCGTGGTCGCGTAACTCAGCTCATCGTATCTTCCGCCGACAACGTCAAAGGAGAAGAGACGACCAGCCTGGCTTATCTCATCGTATCCACAGAATAAAGGGATCACGACGAGTCCCTGAAACGCAAGCGCAAGGTTACCTCTCACCATCCGCGAGAGAAAGTTCGCTTTCCCTTCGAGACTTAGGCGAGTGCCCTCAATCTTCTCGTAATGCTCGAGTTCGGTCTGGAAGAGCTTGATCATCTCAACAGCCATGCCGGCAGTACCTGAGATCGCTACCGCGGAGAATTCGTCGGAGGGGTAGACCTTCCGCACCCTGCGGTGAGCTATGACGTTCCCCGCAGTGGCTCTCCGGTCTCCCGCCATGAGGACACCTTCGCTCCATGTGATAGCCAGCACGGTCGTAGCCTCCGGAACCACTTCAGGAGGTGGAGAGTCGAAACGCCACTCCGGAGCAAGACCTCTGAGGGTCAGGACGGAGAGGAAAGAGTCGTGCACGATCGGCTCGCCAATGCGAAGTGGCCCAATGCCGGTCTCCGATGAGATCATTGCCCACCTTTCTGAACGTAGTTCTTGACGAACTCCTCAGCGTTCTCCTCTAACACGGAGTCAATTTCGTCGAGCAGATCGTCAATCTTGTCAGCAACCTCATCCCCTCGAGCGCTCGAGGCGCCGTGGACGCTCTCTTCAGTACTCTGATTCGGTTTCGTGGTTCGTTGCTCACGTTCTGTCATCTTGTGCTCCAAGCGTTTCGATAAGAGTTGCCGCATCCGGGTTGGCATTCAGCAAGTCCTCTACGAGGGAGCGTGTCCCTCGAAGCGGCTCCATCATAGGGACGCGAATGAGGTTCGGCTTCCCTATATCAAACACGAGTGAATCCCAGTTCGCTGCGGCAACACTGCCAGGGTAACGTCGCAGACACTCGCCTCGGAACCAAGCGCGAGTCTGGAGGGGGGGTGATGTCGTCGCATTTGCAACCTCCTCATCAGTGAACAGCCTCCGCATCCTTCCGGCATCCACCAGCTTGTGGTAGAGACTTCTGGCAGGGTCAACCGCGTGGTACTGGAGATCGAGAAGGCGCAACTCGGGCCGATCCCACGCGAATCCATCTCGTCTTCGGTACGCCTCGATGATCGAGAGTTTCGCTGCCCAATCGAGCCTGTCCGCAACGGCCTCGTACCCGTGAGGAATGTCCTCAAGTATCCCGCGCCACTCAGAGAGGACTTGCTTGTACACCGGGGGGAGGTCTTGGGACCCTACATACATTTCGAGTTGAGTTAGATACTGCCACTGCAACTCCAAAGCAGTTCTTCGAGAGCCATCACTGAGAGCGATCAGAGCATGCCCACCAATGTCGTGTGACACGGAGACCACGTTCTCCACAGGAGTAGCGAGTCGGACCGGCTCTCCCAGAGCACCGTCTTCAATCGCCATCAACATGAGTGAAGCTGAGCCGAGCTTGACGAAAGTCTGAACCTCGGACATAGTGGCGTCACCAATGATCACGTGCAGCCTGCGATACTTCCGAGGGTCTGCATGCGGTTCATCTCGGGTGTTGATAATCGGACGCTTCAGCGTTGTCTCAAGCCCAACCTCCTCTTCAAAGAAGTCCGCCCTCTGGCTCAGTTGATACTCGACGCTCGGCCTCCCGTGCTCGGCCCCGACCTTTCCTGACCCAGTGATGATCTGCCTGGTCACAAGGAACGCGGTCATGTAGGCCACGATCTCGGCGAACGGAACCGATCGAGGCACGAGGTAATTCTCATGAGCTCCGTAGGACGCCCCCTTCCCATCCGAGTTGTTTTTGTGCAGCAGCAACCTCTTCCCGGGACCAAGGGCAGCGCTCACCGTTGCAGCAGCACGGTGCATGACAAGTTCACCTGCCTTGTCGTAGAGCGTTGCTTCGAGAGGATCAGCACACTCGGGAGTAGAGAATTCGGGGTGAGCATGATCGACGTACAGGCGCGCACCGTTGTGGAGAACTGCGTTGATGAGGCCCGAGTCGCTCTCATCGACCGGGAGTACGTCGATAGTAAACCCCCTCGCGTCCCTCCCGGGAGACTCATTGTCGTAGGACCATCTGACACGATCTGCGCCCCCTTCGTGCGCATTCACCACGGCTGTTGAGGCAGTCACGGGATTGAAGGATGGATCGTTCGTGACCGTGATCCCGTACTCAACTTCGGTGCCAAGGACGATGGGCTCAGGCATAATCAGAGGTACTGCCCTGGCGAGACAGCCTCGATTGCCCGCTGTTCACGATCACCGTCAATGAGAGTCCGAACGTACACGATCCTCTCCCCTTTCTTTCCAGAAATCCGAGCCCAATCATCTGGATTCGTCGTATTCGGGAGATCTTCGTGTTCCCGAAACTCTTGTTTTACTGCGTTGAGGAAGTCCAGAACACGCAGACCTCGTGGCCCGTTCGCAATCTCTCGCTTTATTGCGTCCTTCTTCGCTCTCCGAACAATGTTCTCGATCATGGCACCGGATGCGAAGTCCTTGAAATAGAGCTCCTCTTTATCACCATTGGCATAGGTGACTTCAAGGAAACGGTTCTCAGGGCCCTGCGAGTACATCGCGGTTGTTGCTGCATCAATAGCGTGTTTGACGAAGGCTGCGACGGAGTCGAAGGCGGAGACGTCCTCCTCGTTGTACGGCAGATCGTGGCGCAGGTAGATCCCGAAGATGTTTCTTGCAGCCTCTTTGTCGGGTCGTTCAATCTTGATTTTGACATCAAGGCGGCCCGGTCGGAGAATCGCAGGATCTATCAGATCCTCCCGATTCGATGCACCGATGACGATCACGTTCTTGAGCGACTCAACACCGTCGAGTTCGCTCAATAATTGGGGAACAATCGTTGACTCCACATCGGAGGACACACCTGACCCGCGCGTCCTGAAGAGCGAATCCATCTCATCGAAGAAGACAATGACAGGCACCCCCTCATCTGACTTCTCCTTCGCCCGTTGGAATATCAGGCGGATCTGCCGCTCGGTCTCACCGACATACTTGTTGAGGAGTTCTGGACCCTTGATATTGAGGAAGTATGAGCGCGTGTCGTCCGAGCCAGATCTCTTAGCGACAGCTTTCGCCAACGAATTCGCAACTGCTTTTGCAATCAGGGTCTTTCCACACCCTGGTGGACCATAGAGCAGAATCCCCTTGGGAGCTTCGAGGTCATAGACAGCAAAGTGCTCCCGGTGAACGTACGGGAGCTCGACTGCATCCTGGATGATCTCAATTTGAGAGGTGAGGCCGCCAATGTCGGCATAGGTTATATCCGGCACCTCTTCGAGGACGAGCTCTTCTACTTCCGGGCGTGGAAGCTTCTCGAGAGCAATCCCGGACTTCGCATCAAGCCGGAGAAGGTCGCCGCCTCGAAGATGCTCTCCAAGGATCGGCGCCCCCCGGGTAACAACGCGTTCCTCATCCCCCCTCGAATGCACAAGGAGCCTCTCGTCAGTGAGGATCTCCTTGATCGTGACTACCTCACCCGTCTCTTCAAACATGCGCACGTCGACGATGCTCAGCGCCTCGTTCAGGATCACTTCCTGGCCGTGCACGAGTTCCTTGATCTCAACAACAGGCTCGACAGAGACTCGCAGTTTGCGACCTGAAGCGAGAACGTCGACGGTGCCGTCGATATTGATACCGATAACGGTGCCGAAAGGGTTCGGTGGTGCCGTGAGCTTCTCGACTTCGTCACGCAGGAGGGCGAGTTGCTCTCTGGTCTCTCCGAGCACTGCTGCTAGCTTCTCGTTCTGGCCCGATGCCTGGGCCAACTCGGATCGAACTTCGAGGAGGCGTTCTTCGAGGAGGCGCACGCGTCTCGGGGCGTCTTGGAGTCGACGCCGCAAGATCGAGACCTCCTCTTCAAGCATCTCGACCGCGCTGCGATACGCCGACGCATCGTTCTCTGACATCTCGACCTCCTTGCGCCTCGAACACCCGAGGTTCTTCAGATTCGAGTGTAGAGCGAGGTTCTGTCAATATCCGCCGTTCCGCGATTAGATTCTCTTGGCGGCGCGGAACTTCCGTGCATCCCAACGAATCCACTACGAAGGAAAAACCATGAAGGTCTGGATTGATCAGGACCTATGTACCGGCGATGGCCTCTGTGAAGAGATTGC
>CAYYGI010000043.1:0-8489 GCA_964471085.1 uncultured Acidimicrobiaceae bacterium | reverse complement strand
AGGCAGATAACGGAAACCAGATGGCGGATGCCAAATAGTTGAGAGAGGGCACCCGGTGGGTGCCCTCTCTCTCATTGGTCACGCTGCGTGCTGTATCGCGTCAGCCAGGCTTCACGGCATCCTTGAAGCCCTTGCCCGCTTTGAACGCCGGAGTCCGGGTCGCCTTCACATTGATTGGGTCACCGGTTTGGGGGTTCCGAGCTGTACGTGCAGCTCGATCACGCGCCTCGAAAGTGCCGAAGCCCGTGATCTGTACCTTGCCCGACATCACGACACCACTGACGATGACATCAAGCGTCTCGTTGATCACCTTCTCCGCCGTTGCCTTCGACTCGCCTGTATTGCGAGCAACCGCTTCGATAAGTTCGCCCTTGTTCATTGAGAAACCTCCTCTGTCCACGGTGTGCGTGGATCGAATAACACGGCTGTAACTCTACCAAGATTCCGCCGCTTCAGCAACGATAGGGGTTCTCTGGCTGCCACACGCACGCCACTTCGGTAGAGTTACCCTCCAACTTGGAGGCAGCACGTGAAGAAAAACTGGACAGCGATCGCTCTCGCCATTGGACCGGCGGTCATGATCGCCTCAATCTTCTGGGAGTATGCTCGGATGAATCCCGACTACAACTTCCTCGTACAACCCTGGTCTATCAGGGGCTTCGAGACAATCCATGGAACGATCATTGCTGTAGCTGCTCTCCTCCTCCTCGTCGCGTCCTTGCTGACTTCCACGCAGAGAGTCATGAATCGACCTCTCTACTCAGCCTTTGTTGTTGGCTATATCGTTGTAGCTGCCACCAGCTTCACCGCCTTCTTCGCACCGGGAACCGTCACAATCTCCCTCGGTGCCGCGTCGAGCGTCTTCTTGTCAATCATCCTTGGTGCCGCCGGTGCACTCATGCTGCGGAGCCTCTTTGGAGACTCCGTGAAAGCACTGAGTCGAGCACTGCTGACCTTCCTGCCGCTCAGCGTTGGACTCTTCTTTCTCCTCGGTGCCACTCTCGTGGATGCCAGCGTGCCTACTGCGACCTGGCTCGTCGTCTTCATCATCTTTGCAGGAATTGGAAGTTTCACTCTCTCTATCTCCCCGACCAGCATGGGTGCCAACCGGATGTTGATCGTTGCTGCGGTCGCTGGATGGGCGCTCGTGACCTTCTCGGCGGGTGCCATCCGCCAGTCACTCGTTGATCTTCAGTTCGCGACAGATCAGGGCGGGGGAGTCTTCGCCATTGCCGCGGAATACAAGGACACCCAGGCAGCCGGTGGCTGGTGGCTTGCCGGTTTTGGTGGCTTCATCATGTTCATCGGAGCTGTTGGTTTGTGGGCGCGTCGACGCGACCTCGTCACTGCTATTGCTCGCGCAAAGAGGCAGCGCATCGCCGCCGAGACGTCAGCCAAGGAGATCGCAGACGCCGCAGAGGCGTACGCACGAGAGCACGAGACCGCAGCTACAGGCTGACACCCGCAACGCGCAACTGCGCTCTTTCCGCTCTTGGATCGCTAGATCTCGCTTAAAGATTCAGCTCTTCCAAGTCAGCGACCTTCTCAGCAACGGCCACGGCAGCTCCTTGGAGGTCTTCGATCTCAATCGCAGTGAGATCGGTCTCATCGATCTCGTTGATGCCGTTCGCGCCGAGCTTCGCGAGCACGCCGAGGTACACGCCTTCAATACCGTACTGACCCTCCATCCAGGCACACACAGGCAGTGCTTCGCCCGAGTCCGTAATGATGGCCTTCACCATCGATGCTGCTGCCGCAGACGGTGCGTAATACGCCGAACCAGTCTTGAGGAAGGCAACGATCTCTGCCCCACCGTCACGGGTTCGAGTGACGAGCGCGTCGATAGTGTCTGCATCAAGCACGTCAGCCAGGGGGGTCTCTCCGACCTTGCAGAGCGAGGGCACAGGAACCATCGTATCTCCGTGCGATCCGAGCGTTACCGCCTGCACATCAAGAATATCGACGTCGGCTGCCTCTGAGATGAAGTGAGCAAAGCGGGCACTGTCCAACATCCCTGCCTGGCCGAGCACCCGATTCTTCGGGAAGCCAGACACTTCTGCTGCAAGCGTTGTCATCTGATCCAATGGATTCGTCACAACGATAATTACAGCGTTCGGGGAATATCGGATGATCTCCTCGGTGACCATCTTTACGATCGACGCGTTGACTTCGAGAAGATCCATGCGGCTCATACCTGGCTTGCGAGGAAGACCTGCGGTGATCACAACGATGTCTGAGTTTGCAGTATCGGCGTAGTCGTTCGTGCCGACCACTCTGGTTCGATAGCCGAGGAGTGGACGAGACTGATTCATGTCGAGGGCCAGACCCTGCGGGAGCCCCTCCACGATGTCGGTCATCACGACTTCATCGACGATATCCCACTCAGCAATCCGCTGAACGGTGGTGGAACCGTACTTTCCTGCTCCGACGACAGTTACCTTGCTCATGGATTCTCCTTGTTTGTGCTCAACAGGTTACCGGCGCTTCGCACTCCACCCATCACGTTGTGGATGCAAGTTGCACCGTGTTCGTGAGGAGGGAGGCTCTCGTCATCGGCCCCACTCCCCCAGGTACGGGTGAGATTGCCGCTGCCACTTCAGAGACCTCCTCGAAGGCCACATCGCCAATAAGCCCGACCTCGGCTCGGTTCGTGCCGACATCAATCACGACTGCGCCGGGCTTGACGTGTCGAGCATCGAACATTGCAGCGCGGCCAACCGCGGCAACCAGGATGTCTGCCTGACGACAGATCGATATGAGATCAGGAGTCCGCGAATGAGCTTGGATCACCGTAGCGTCTCTCCCTTTCGTTCCGAGCATGAGCGCCATCGGTCGCCCAACAAGAAACGACCTTCCCACCACGACCGCGATCTTCCCGGCTATCTCAATCTCGTAGTGATCGAGCATCGTCATGATCCCTGACGGTGTTGCAGGGAGAGGGCCCGGCTGTCCAAGGATGAGACGACCAAGGTTGATCGGGTGCAGCCCATCTGCGTCCTTCGTCGGCAGCACACGCTCCACGGCAGCCTCACCCTCAAGTCCATCGGGGAGAGGGAGCTGCACAATCATTCCTGTGACATCGTCGCGGTCATTCAACTCATCAATAGCAGCGAACACATCCTCCTGAGTCGCGGATGCCGGTAGCTTCACATCAATGGATGTGATACCAACAGATTCGGCATCCTTGTGCTTGTAGCTCACATACTGGTGACTCGCCGGATCGTCCCCCACGAGTAACGTCGCGAGACTGACCTCACGTCCTTGAGCGGCGAGTGCTGCGACTTCTTCTCGAATTTTGTCCTTGACAACCCCAGCGACAGCCTTGCCTGAAATGATTGTTGCGCTCAATGTCTGAAATGCCTCTCTGTGGTGAACACCAACGCTACGTCGTGTTCAGTAGCTGATTGGATAACTTCGTCGTCACGTATTGAACCTCCCGGTTCAATGATTGCAGTGATTCCTGCGGCTGCGAGCAGATCCGGTCCGTCACGGAAAGGGAAGAACGCGTCCGATGCGCAGACCGAACCTCTTGCTCTCTCTGCTGCGTTCAGGAGGGCTCGCTGCGCAGCACCGACGCGTGACTGATCGCCAGCCCCTATGCCAATCGCTGCACCATCCTTCACGAGCACGATCGCGTTCGACTTCGTGTGAGCAGCGATCACCCACGCCATTGCGAGGTCGCTGGCTTCCCGATCAGTGAGCACCCGCGTCTCGGACTCCCACTTTGACAGATCAGAGGTCACGACGTCACGCACCTGCACGAGGAACCCGTCATCAATTGTGCGCACGTCGAGGTCCTCCCCCGAGGGCGGCGGTGCAATCAACACCCGGAGGTTCTTCTTTGCAGAGAGCACATCCCTGGCTTCATGCGTGATAGCTGGCGCAATGACAACCTCGACGAACTTCTCGATGATCACACGAGCAGTTGCAGCATCTAGCTCGCCGTTACAAGCAATGACGCCGCCGAAAGCCGAGACTGGGTCACACTCCCACGCTTTAGTGAACGCCTCGAGCATCGTGTCTGCGCGAGCAGCACCACATGCATTCATGTGCTTGAGTATTGCAACCGACGTCTCGGGGAGATCGTTCACGAGCCGCCATGCCGCATCGGCGTCGGCGTAGTTGTTGAATGACATCGCCTTGCCTTGCAACCGATCCGCTCGTGCCCACCATCCACCCGACAATCCCGAGGAGTAGAGGGCTGCCGGCTGGTGAGGGTTCTCTCCATAGCGCAGAGACTCCACCATCTCAAGTGGCAGCACAAGCCTCTCCTGGCCTTGGCTGGTGTGGAACCAATTGACGATTGCGGCATCGTACTGGGCGGTACGAAAGAAGGCCTCACGAGCAAGTTCTTCTCGCAGCTCAGCCCCGACGCCCCCCTCCTCAACTGCTGCAATGATGTCGCCGTACCTGTTGGAGGAGACAACCACCGTTACCCACGCGTGGTTCTTCGCTGCTGCACGGATGAGGGTTGGGCCACCAATGTCGATGTTCTCAATCACCGTTGCATGATCGGCGCCTTGGGCGACTACCTTCTCAAACGGGTAGAGGCTGGAAACAACGAGTTGGAACGTTTCAATGCCAAGATCCTGGATTTCGTTGCGGTGCTCAGCCTCGCCAAGATCCGCAAGGATGCCACCGTGAATCCTTGGATGCAGCGTCTTGACACGGCCCCCAAGTATCTCAGGTGCTCCAGTGACGTCCTCCACTCGTGTCACGGGGATCCCGGCATCCTCAAGATGTGCCGCTGTCCCACCGGAAGAGACGATCTCAACTCCGTGTTGTAGAAGCGACGCAGCGAAAGGAGTAATCCCCTCCTTCTCCGACACCGAGAAGAGTGCTCGGCGAATTGCAATCCTTGTCATCAAATCTCTCCCTTCGTGAGTGGCTGTCGCCACCGAACGTGCCTTTTCTCCACACGAAGATTCCCGCGAACAAAGGCCTCCACCGCTTCAGGGAGCAGCCAGTGCTCGATCTTCTGAATGCGAGCGTGGAGCGTCTCGGCGTCGTCATCCGGGTACACTTCGATAGCTCTCTGGGAGATGATCGGGCCACAGTCCACCTGCTCTTCTACGAAATGCACCGTCACTCCGGTAATTCTCACCCCGTACTCGAGCGCGTCTTCCACCCCTCGGGCACCTGGAAAGGAGGGCAGAAGCGAAGGGTGGACGTTGATGATTGCATCCGGGAATCGCTCCATGGCGATCCGGTCGAGAATCCGCATGAAGCCCGCGAGGATCATTGCTCGGGCACCGTGGCGGTGAGCAACGCTACAGATAGCAGCCGTGAATGCTTCCCGGGAGTCGTACTCTGCCCACTCGACTATCTCGGTGCGCAGACCAGCATCCACAGCACGATCAAGTCCCTGCACTCCCGGCCGGTCAGAGATCACAAGGACGATCTCGTACGGACACGCCTCGGTTCGTGCCGCGTCGATCAGTGCTTGCAGATTGCTCCCGCCACCAGAGACAAGGACCGCGATCGGAAACGGGATGTTCTTCATCAGTCAAGATTCTAGGAGTGGATCTGTACTTGCACAATGCAGCGCTCACCACTCAACTCACCACGTCCCTACTAGGACATTGACTTCTTCGAGGAGAGAATCCAGCCTGTCTGGAGTCTCTGCACGTACCGTGACATGCCCCACTTTCCGTCCAGGTCGAGCGGCTTTGCCGTAGATGTGGAGATGAACGTCATGCATCCTCAGTAACTGGCGAGGATCAGGGAGATCGCCGAGCAGATTCACCATTGCAGCGAAACCAACAGGCGAAGTGCCCCCGAGGGGGAGATCGGTGATCGCGCGCAGATGGTTCTCGAACTGACTCGTCACAGCACCCTCGATTGTCCAGTGGCCAGAGTTGTGAACCCGGGGAGCGATCTCGTTCGCGAGCAGTTCTCCCTCCTGCTCGAAGAACTCGACTGTCAGCACTCCTCGGTACTCCAAGGCTTCAAGAATGTGCGTCGCGTACTCTTCGGCTCGAAGTTGCAGTGGGTCTGAGGGCCTGGAGCGAGCCGTCACCAGAATCCCATCACGGTGGACATTCTCCGAGAGCGGATAGAACGCTCGCTGATCGCTGGAACCGCCAACAGCGATCACTGAGACCTCTCTCTGGAAGGTGACGTACGCCTCCAGCACGCAGGGCACTCCCTTGAGGCGTTGCCAAGCGTCCTCAATCTGCTCGCTGCGCGAGATGACGACCTGTCCCTTGCCGTCATAGCCAAGTGTGCGAGTCTTGAGCACCGCAGGGAGTCCAACAGCGTCCAGCGCGTCGTGCAGAGTGCGAAGGTCCTCGACCGGCTCAAAAGGTGCAACCGGAATACCAAGGTCCTGAAAGAGAGTCTTCTCAGCGAACCGGTCCCTGGCAACAGCAAGGGCTCTTGGAGGAGGGCGCACTGGTCGCTGCGCAGCCGCGAGCCACTCGGCCCCAGCAGCAGGAACATTCTCGAACTCGTAGGTGATCCAGTCGCATTGCTGCGCGAGGCGAGCCAGAGCATGCGGGTCGTCGTACTCAGCAAGAATGTGATCCCCTAGCAAGCCACCACAAGCATCAGGGGTGGGATCCAGAATCACGAATTGCATTCCCAGGGGGATTCCTGCCAGAGCAAGCATTCGAGCGAGCTGCCCTCCACCCAGGATCCCGACGATCACGCCTGCTCATCCGGGTTGAGTTGGTCGAGCACTCTGGCGGTCTGATTCTGCCGGTACTCTTCGAGAGCCTCTCGAATCCAGTCATACTTATTGGCGAGGATCGCAGCTGCGAGCAACGCGGCATTGACAGCGCCCGCGCGCCCTATCGCCACAGTCCCCACCGGGATACCCGCAGGCATCTGTGCAATGGAGAGCAGCGAATCCCATCCGTTGAGAGCCTTCGATTCAACAGGGACGCCGAGGACGGGGAGGCTGGTCTGGGCTGCCAACATGCCGGGGAGGTGGGCCGCACCGCCAGCGCCGGCAATGATGACCTCAAAGCCACGGCGCCGTGCCGAGACGGCATAGCTGCGCAAGAGGTCGGGCGTTCGGTGAGCCGAAACGATCTGGGTCTCGAAGGGGATGCCGAGTTCCTCAAGCGTCTCTGTTGTTGAACGCATCGTCTCCCAGTCGGAGACAGACCCCATAGTCACACCCACGAGCGGACCCAGAGCACCTGTGTTGCTCACCACAACCTCGAAATCAACATAGTCATCACCGCCCAATATAGCCCAACTCCGCCCAACTCCGGCTTACAGCCGGTTCTGGCTGGGGTGGGTAGGGCGAGGCGGGCTGGGGCGGGGGTGTTATAGTGGGGGCAGATTATGGGACAAGACAACGCAGCTCACTCCGGTACGCACGACCAGGCAGATACCGACTCAGTCGAACTCACCCAAGGCTGGGCCGAGCACCTCCAAGCGGACGCGGTCAGCATCACACAGGGCGGCGCTCAGCACATTCAGGCTCACCAAGTATCACTCACCCAGAGCGCAGCATTCGCCATCCACACCGACACAATGGAGATGCAATACAGCAGCGCAGGGTTTGCAGCGACCGAGAACCTGAGACTCTCCGAGTCCGGTATCGGGATCGCTGTTGCAGATACCATCAACGCCGAGAACTCCATAATCGGGATCTTGTTTGCTGGGTCTGTCGAAGGCGGCCCCGACGTGAAAGTGGACGCCCGCACCGCTGCGGCATTCGGCGTCGGGTTCGCAGTCGCGTTTTTCACACTTCGGCGACTGTTCCGGTAGCAGTACTCCTACCATTGCCTCAACAGAAGATCTAAGGGGTCACCATGCGCAAATATATTCTCATCTTTTTCGTAGCGGCGTTGCTGCTCTCCGCGTGCAGGATAGAAAGCAACATCATTCTTGACATCAACGAGGATGGCTCCGCGGTCATCGGTATTGAAGCCGGGCTCGACGAGGTAATGCACGACCTCATGAGCCAGGCAGGCGGTGACCCCAGCGAGATCCTCAACGAAATGCCCCAACTCGGGGACGGCGAGATGGAGGAGACCACCCGCATCGAGGACGGGATGACCTTCTACGGTACTCAGACCACGATCGACGACCTCTCCACCTACAAGTTCCCCGAAACAGAGGAAGAGCTTTTCACTGACTTCTCATTCGAGATCGATGGTTCATCCGCCACGCTCGCAGCAACCATCGAGGCCCCCGGTTCCGACGAATTCCCTACAGAGGGTCTCGGGATCGATCCGTCTGCAGCGATCAGTGACTTTTTCACCGCGAACATGATCGTCACCATGCCAGGCACCGTCACCGAACACAACGCGGATGAGGTCCGGGCCGACGGGAGCCTTGTCTGGAGAGTCGCCTTCACTGGATCGACGGAGATCTACGCCACCTCAAGCTTCGGCGGTCTCGCTGGTGTAGGAGTGATCTGGTTCGTCCTTGCCGGGTTCCTCTTTGTCGGCATCCTCGCTGTGACCGCAGCAGTGGTGACGTCGAAGCGCGGCTCGGAGAGAGCCGTTGAGGCAGCCGCAGCAGAGCACAGA
>CAYYGI010000042.1:0-8568 GCA_964471085.1 uncultured Acidimicrobiaceae bacterium | reverse complement strand
ATACACAGGGCTCGAACCCGGTGCATCAATCCCATTCGAGGAGTCTGCGCTCACCCTCGAGTGCTCGGAGTGCACTCGCGTCCTGGTTCGTCAGTAGCGTGCCACGATAGTTTCCGTCGTCGTCGCGGACCGCGATGTTCCTCCCGTGGTAGGTCAGGCCTCTTGACGTGGACCAAGTATCTACCTGATCCTTGACCCCTGTCTTGAACTCAGCGATGTCCTGATCGGATTCCTTGAGAAATGCCGTTCCGCGAGAGTGGTTACTGTATTGTGCTTGCCCGTACTCGTCAACGAACGTCACATCCATAGGGAGGTGGCGCAGGAGTAGGCTGATCTGGTCCGGGGTCAGAGCACCCTCTTCAAGTGAGATCAGCCCGACTCGCGATGGCCGCGCCTCAGGAGTGACGAATGGCTGAGCTGGTGCCTTTGATGGGGCGTTCACATGGGCGACCGTCTCGGCATTGACAGTGGTGGGGGGCCACGGGGGAGGTGGATCTATGAGGCAGTAGCCCACTTCCTCCTCACCTCGACGGACATCCACCCATTCGGCTTGGGCGAACATTGCTTCGCTCGTCGGGAAGAGGATCTTCTCCTCCTTGAAGGTCATGTCGACGACCTGGTCAAGAACCGCTGGAAGCTCGTTTGAGACGGCGGTTCTGTCACCCTCCGCGAGGGAGCGTCGAACTTGTTTGATGCCGGAGCGAATGTCGTCGTGGATCTGCCACATCACTATCGAAGGCTTGTCGAAGCCTTTCTCCTCAAGCCTCGGAAAGAGCTGATTCTCTTTTCGGACATAGTGTAGATTGATCATCCACAGCCGCTCAAGAGCATCTTCCCACCAGGCTGAATCGAAGGACTCAGGAGCAATAGGAGTCCTTTCACGGATCTCGGCTACCAGAGCAACAATCGCGGCATTCTCCTTGCGGAAGGTGTCGAGGGGATGTCCCGGGTCGCGATCCTCGGATTCGTGTCGCGCGAGTGCGCTTCGAAAGATCCGGATCAGATCTTCAACGTTCTCCTTGAAGCGGTCGTCGTCGATACCGATCTCCGTCATCTTCTGCTCGACGAACGCGAACTCGGCGCCACTGATTGATTCGACTTCGGCATCGAAACGAGCCTTGAGGGTGGGGACATCGATGCCGTCATAAAAGTCCTGCACGATGCCTTGGATCGCAACGACGCGGTCTGGATCGAGGTCAAGATGGGCCTTCATCGTTGCAGCCTTCGATTCTTCTTTGGTCGAGCTGCTCAGGGTCTTGTAGAAGTACACGTGGTATTCGGTGTCGCTCACCGAGTTGGTGTGGTGCACGAATCCTTTTGCGCCCAGAACCGCGTAGAGCGGGATCGGATCGAAGCTCTGGATGATATGGAGGCCCTCTCCCTCAGGGAGAGCGTCAGCGCGGGATGTTATGTGGTCAAAGAAACCTCCCGGCACTGCTACTCGAGCATCGAAAGTCTCGAACTTGTCGATATTTGCAATCCATGGATCGGTCATCTTCTATCTCCTTACCGAGTGAGAGTTGATTGGATCGTTCTCGTTGTATGTCGGAGCAATCCGTGTGTCATGATGCGTCTTGTGTAGAGAGGTCCGCCCGGAGGTGTGTAATGTCTTGGGAGACCTCGATGACACCCTTGTAGGCACCATCATCATCGCGCAGAGCGAAGTACCTGATATGGAGGAAGGCCCCTCCCATCTGTAACCAGAATTCCGCTATGTCACGGTTCCCGGACTTGAATTCCGAGACGATCTCGAGAACGATGTGAACACTCTTGGGTGGGTGGCAGTATCTGACCTCTCTGCCGATGATCCCGGGGCTGCGAGGGAACACGCGCTCGGTTCCGCGGTTGTAGAAGCGGACTTCATCGAACTCGTCCACGTAGGTGATGTCGAGAGGCACGTGCTTGAGCAGCAGATTTAACTCATCAGGGGTGAGCGCGCCATTACCGAGTTCGATCGTTCCGATACGAGCGTTCTGGACGTCTTCCAATACTCGCGTTGGCCTTGCCGGACGTAGCTCCAGTGAACGTCGGGCGGCAGCTTGTTGAGGCTCGCGTCCATCTTCTCCGGGTACCGAATTCGTTGGCTCCCAGGGCACGGGTGGGTCGATGAGACAGTAGCCGATCTCAGATTCGCCCCGGCGGATGTCTCCCCAAGTTGAATCATCGAGGAGTTGAAGGCTCGTCGGAAAGAGGACCGTCTCTTCTTTGTGGATCATGTCGTCCACAGCATTGAGGACGTCGACAATACCATCGCGCGACAGAGAGGACTGGTCCTGAGCAAGGTGCTGTCGCTGTTCTTTGATCTTGGAGCGGATATCGTCGTGAACTGACCACATCACAGTCGATGGTCGATCGAAACCCGCCTTCTCAAGGAAGGGGAAGAGTTGAAGTTCTTTGCGGGTGTAGTGGATGTCGATCTGCCAGAGGCGGCTGAGCGCCTTGCTCAGCCAGTCAGCATTCTCGCTGCTCTCGTGCTCGGCGACGCGAGAGCGGATCTCGCCAACCAGTGCCGCTATAGCACGGTTCTCCTTCATGAAGGTGTTGACCGGGTGACCTGGCGGTGTGCCCTCCGTCGAGTCGGATGTCAGGATGCTGTCGAGCAGTTCGTGCATCAGCAGTTCGTGTTCTTCAGCGAATGTGTCGTTACCAATCGCCTGCTTGCTGTCGGCGAGGACTTGCACAGCGTACGCCATCTCACTTGATGTGATCGTCCCCAGCTCTGTGGAGAGTCTCTGTTTGAGCTCAGGGATTTCGTGCCCATCGAAGTAGTCAATCACGACTTGAACTAGGATGCTGATCCGACGTGGGTCGGCGTCGAGCTTCGTCGCCATGGAAATAAATTCACTCATTGTGGGTCAAGACTTCCTGTTATCCCGGTGGCAAGGTATCGGGCCAGGTGTCGGGAATAGAGAGAAGTACCGGGTTCGTGAAGTGTATCTCTCGGTCATACACGTCACCCTCGGACGTTGTCGAGAATACTCGTCGTTGCGCTGGCAGGGGATATCTACCTACTTGCTGGTACGTATCGACGATAGAGCTGGTACTGATCAAGGCACCGTCCACGGTGGATGTTCGTGACACTGTCGTGAGACGCGGCAGAACGGAGTTCTCATCGACGTGAAGAACCTCGAGCGTTGTTGCTGCAATACGGTTATCGCCCTCGACCCATGCAATCTGTTGAACCCGACGGCCCTTAATTCTGTACTGGATTCTCTCTGGATCTTCAAGAACATCGAGGAGGACACCAACGGAGTTCTCATCGGCGCCGTACGCGATTGGGAGCCCAACAGAGCGCGAGGGCCTGCCCCCTGACCACATCTCCGACATCATCTCTTCGACTTCGAGCATTGTCTCCCTGACAGTCTCTGGTGGACCCGGAGAGGAGTGCCGCCCGGTCGGGAAAAGCTCAAGGGAGTCCGGCGGCGAGTAGATGATCGACCCACGGACACATCCCCGTCGACTGTGGCTATGGAGATCAGCCGCGAACCCAGGAAAGTGTGGCGGGTACACATAATGAGTAGCGACCGCGTCCAAGAGAAGCTCCTCTGGCCTCAGCATCGCAGCGCCCCCTTTGTCGCAGAGATAAAGGGGGGCTGGGGCCTACACGCTCTCTTCACTGGGAACTCCCTCGACCTGAGATGGTGCGCGGCCCGCACCAGATGCGACCCGGTGTCCAAGCCAGATCAGCCACGCTGCGAGGAGCAGTGTGAGAGAAAAAATGGCCGACTCGCCGCGGGCTTGGAGAATTCCCCCAGACGAGGCGGCCAAAACGCCGGAAACGATAAGAGCATTTGCTGTGACGAGACGCCGGTTCGTGTGCCAGAAGCGGAAGATGCTGGCGATGCCGAGAGCGATGAGTACGGTGGCACCGACACCACTCCCAAGCAGGGCGAATGCTCGGGGGCCGGGCCAGGCAAACATCTCGGAACCCGCAGGGATCCCGGTCACGGGGAGGGCGGCAACGAATGGTGCAGTGAATGTGACGAACGCGGCAAGAACGGAGAACCCAACAACGGCGTAGGACGATATCCGGCCAATTCGGTGGCCAATAACGAGAAATACCGACCCGAGGGCGAGGAAGGGGATGTTGACGATTGCTCCAAAGAGGTAGAAGGATCGGAAGGAGAGCCCGTTCCACCCTACAACTGATCCGTAGAGGAGAGCAAGGGTTGCACCAGCAAAGAATGTCATGCCGATGGCGTAAGCAGCGACGTGGGGGCGGCGCCGTTGCAAGTAGCTCCTCCAAAGGTCAACGGTGAAACCCGTCGCCCCGATGGCTGCTAGAGCGATCAACGCTTGATCCACTTTCTCAGCCTCCCACTTCTTCAGATTGCCCCGAGGGGCCTCCACCACATTCAATAATAAAGAGAGCCTAATACGCCTACAGCCATAGGGCAAAACATTTCTCTCTCCCTCTGTTGCACCAACGAAGCGCGATCGTGCTTCATTCTGTGTTCTTGGTGGATCGACGAAGAACCACGGGTTGTCGGCCTCTCCACTCGTTGCTCGGTGTACCGTTGGAGGGTTCACTTTGGAGAATGGATGCGATCAATCGAAGTCAGCGGCGTGACACTGGATGTCGACGACCAGGGAAGAGGGGATGCTGTTGTCCTGCTGCACGGCTTCCCCGAGCTTGCGTATTCGTGGCGACATCAGATCCCGGCGCTCGTCGACTCAGGCTACAGGGCAGTAGCGTTTGATCAGCGTGGGTACGGAGCGTCGTCGAAACCTCGGGATGTCACAGGGTACGCGCTCAGGCACCTCGTTGGCGATGTCATTGGTGTCCTTGACAGCCTCGACATTGAGACTGCCACTGTAGTTGGGCACGATTGGGGGAGCATCGTAGGATGGTCAACTGCTCTCGAGCATCCCGACCGGGTCTCTCAAGTTGTCTCGCTCAACGTCCCCTACCGCGGTGCGTGCATTGGCTTCCCCACGACGGATGTCATCAGAGAGAAGCTCGCTGATCGCTTCGGATACGTCCTCATGTTCCAAGACATTGGCATCGTCGAGTCGATCTTCGGCGCGGACCCTCACGCGTGGTTGAGAGGTGTGTACGCCATGGCTGCGGGTCGCAAGGATTTCTTGACCGACGCCGAGTTCTCGGTGTTTGCGGACGCATTTTCTTCGGGAGGCATCTCGGGACCGGTCAACTGGTACCGCAACATTGATCAGAACGCCGTGGACTTTGCGCACCACTTGGATGCCCAGATCACTCAACCGACGTTGATGCTCTCTGCGGACTCCGATCCTGTGCTCCCGGCAAGCCTCGCCGGGGGCATGGAGCGCTGGGTAGCGGATCTGACCACGGTGATCATTGAGAACTCCGGGCACTGGACACAGCAAGAGCAACCAGATGCAGTGAATGATGCTCTTCTCAAGTGGCTCGGTCGTGACACCAATGGGTAAGGCACGGGACTGGGTTTTCTCAGTTCCCACCGTCGTCTCATTCGGAATGGCGCTGCTCTTTTTCGACGTCCTCGGCCGGGTTGCGCTGGTACTCGGCCTGAGACCCTTCGAGTGGGTGATGGCGGGCCTACAGCGCACGCTGCTCTCAGTCTTCCGGATTTCTGGTGTTCGGTTCGACATCGAGGGGCTAGAGGGTTTCCGTTCTTCAGGCGGGTACCTCTTTGTGTCGAACCATCAGAGCATGTATGATGTCCCGATATTCGGAGGCATCTTGGTCAGGAACTTCCCGAAGTACGTTGCGAAGAGGTCACTTGCGAAGGGTATTCCCTCTATCAGCTTGAACCTGAGGAGGGGAGGGAACGCGCTCGTTGATCGTGGTGACCGGGATCAGGCAGTAGCAGCGATTGAGCAGCTCGCTCAGGCTTGCCAGGAACGCAACGTCTCAGCCGTGATCTTCCCCGAGGGGACTCGATCGCGCGACGGTTCAATCTCCAAGTACAAGTACGCGGGCCTTGCTGCGTTGATGAAGGGTGCCCCGGAACTCCCGATCGTGCCGACATCGATCAACGGATCGTGGAGAGTATTTGCTCACAACATGTTCCCTGTGCCTTACGGGACAAGGGTTACGGTACGGTTCGGGGAACCTATACCCCGTGTCCCCGATGAGGACCCGGCCGAGATCCTCGAGCGATGTTTCGATTGGGCCTCGGAGACATCTGAGGGCAAGAATTAAGGCTTCGATCCAACCTCCTGATAGCCTGGTCATATGGAAGAAGTACGAATTGGATTGTTCATTGACTACGAGAACCTCGCAATTGGCGCGAGAGAAGACCTTGGCATCGTCTTTGATTTCCGTCCAATCGCCGATGCACTTGCTGAGCGCGGCCGCGTCGTGGTGCGCAGGGCGTACGCGGATTGGGGGCATTTCAAGGATGACCGACAGATGCTCGTTGATAACCACATCGAGCTGATCGAGATTCCCCAGCGCCGGGGAGCAGTTCGCAAGAACGCCGCGGATATCAAGATGGCGGTCGACGCGTTGGAGCTTGCATTTGAGCGCGACTACGTCACGACGTTCGTCCTCTGCACCGGGGACTCGGACTTCAGCCCTCTCGTTCACAAATTGAGGGAACTCAACAAGAGCGTCATCGGGGTCGGGCTCAGGGCATCGACGTCGAGGCTGCTCCCAGCAGCATGTGACGAGTTTCTCTTCTACGAGAGCCTCGGCGGGGTTGACATCCCCCAGGCAAAAGTCATTCGGCGGGGCACGTCTGCGCCCACCCATCCAACAAGGGATGTCGAGAGCCTTGATGTGCTCGTCTCCCAGACGCTTGGTGGTCTTCATCGCGCAGCGGAGAACGAAGTGCGCATATCGCAGCTCAAACGCGCGTTGCTCCGCAAAGATTCGACATTCGCGGAGAGCGATTACGGATTCCGGTCCTTTAGCGAGCTGCTGCGTAACCTTGCCGAGCGCGGCACGGTGCATCTTGACTCCTCCTCGCGCAGAGGGGATCCTGTTGTGTCTTTCCCTGAGAGCGGCAGGGGGGAGGGCTCGGCTTTTGAGCTTCTCGTCTCTACGATGCGTGCAATGAAGCCCGGGAAGCCGGTAGCCCTCTCTGGGCTCAAAGATGAGATGCGCAAGGCGGACCCGGAGTTCTCCGAGAAGCAGTACGGCTATGGTGGATTCCTCCAGTTCGTGAAGGCGGCGAACACGCAAGGCGTCGTTGATATCGAGTACGATGAAGACTCGGGTGCCTACTCCGTGCAGCTCCCTGACTAACCGGTTCGCATTCAGAGCTACAATGAATTACAGTTCTGTTATTCACGTGGAGGCGGAGATGGCAGTAGCAGTACAAGAACCCACAACAAACGTTGATTTCGTGACCGAAGCGGTGCTGGCCGCGTATCGAGCTCACGCCGAGGATGCGAACGAGATGGCTCTTGGAGAGTTCCTCGACTCACCAGTTGAAGTCGGCACGATGCGCGCCGTTGTTGCGCAAAGACCTCGCCTGGTTGAGATCGTGCTCGACGGTGATACACAGATCGATGTACTGACCGAAGTCGCATGGGAACTCGATGGCCGCTCGTGGCGCCTCAACGTACTGGTGTCACTAAATCGACTCGGGGAAGCACATACCGATCTGCGAGGCATGCCCTGTACGTTGCAGGGATGGTGGTTCGACGAGGACGTCGTTCGTTTCACTAATTTTGAGAGGCCATAGACCACCTCCGGCATTTGTCCTAGGCTGTTGACATGCCAGCCCCGCTGTATACCCAGACTGTCATAGCGTTCGTATGGGACTTCGACAAGACGCTCATCCCGTCGAATATGCAAGACCCAATTTTCGCACGCTTCGGTGTCGATCCAGAAGTCTTCTGGGAGGAAGTCGACGGCCTGACTGAGCACTACGAACGCAGTGGTGTCGCGATCCAGAGAGATACGGCTTACCTCGGTCACCTGTTGTCGTACGTGCGCCAAGGAGTCTTCGATGGTCTCTCGAACGCGATGCTGCGAGACCTCGGGAAGGAGTTGGTCGCGCTCCCCGGTATGCCAGACTTCATGGAGACGACGCGAGCTCATGTGCAGGAGATCCCCGAGTTTGTTGATGAGGGCATCACAGTCGAGCACTACGTTGTCTCCACGGGGCTTCGCGAGATGATTGTTGGCAGCGTCTTTGGTTCCGTCGTTGACGGGATCTGGGCGAACACGTTTATCGAGGATGTCGCTGAACCCGGTTACCTCACACGTCTGCCTGTGTCCTCGGCTTCTACACCGATTGCTCATGTCGGCTACACGATCGACAATACCTCAAAGACCAGGGCGATTTTCGAGATTAACAAAGGAATCAACAAGATTTCGGGGCTCGATGTGAATGCCCGCATGTCCCCAGACCAGCGCCGGGTGCCAATGCAGAACATCGTGTACATCGCCGACGGCCCCTCCGATGTGCCTGCATTCTCGATCCTCAATACTCTCGGTGGCAGGACGCTGGGGGTGTACACCGTTGCACCGGAGAACAACCACGCCAAAGTCAAGGCGCTGCAAGAACAAGGACGGATCCAGGGGATGGCTGAGGCGGACTACCGGCCAGGGGAGCCAGCGTACTTGTGGCTTATGGACACTCTCGAGCAGATCGGTTTCGAGATAGTCGAAGCCCG
>CAYYGI010000041.1:0-8793 GCA_964471085.1 uncultured Acidimicrobiaceae bacterium | reverse complement strand
AGGGCTTCTTTGTCCGAGAGTTCGATCTCGTAGCGAAGCAGCGCAATACGGTCCCTGCCTGTAGCTGAGGAGGAAGCATGAATATTTGCCTCAGAGTCAGAGAGTGCCGCTGTCACATCACGAAGAAGCTTTGCACGGTCAAGCGCCTCCACCTGGATCCAAACAAAGTACGTGCCTGAATGGTCAATAGCCCACTCCACATCAACCATCCGCTCAGCACGTTGGGTTAAGGCACCAATGTTGGTGCAGTCCGACCGGTGAACAGAGACTCCACGGCCAATCGTGACGAAACCAACAATGTCATCCCCAGGAACAGGCCCACAACACTTCACGATCCTGACGAGCATGTCTTCGAGACCCTCAACAATCACGTCCCCTGTCGACCGGACTTGCCGCTTGTGCGGTGTCGGGAGACGGTCCGACATCACAGCTTCAACCGCCTCGTCTGGTTTGAGGCTGCGCGAGAGGCGCTGTGAAACTGTCTGAGCGCTCGTTCGATTCTCCCCGATCGAGACGTACAGTGCATCGATCCCATCGAGACCGAGTTCCTGAGCAACCGCCCCCAACTCTGTATCCGTACCGCTCAGCGGAAGGCCATCTCTGCGCAGCGCCCTCTTGAGCGCCTCTCGTCCTTCACCAAGAGCGTTCTCGCGCCGCTCTTTGGTGAACCAAGCTCTGATCTTGCTCGACGCTCTCGACGATTTCACGAACTCCAGCCAGTCCCTGCTCGGGTGAGCATCACGGGATTTTGATGTGATGATCGTGACGATGTCACCTGACTCCAACTTCGTTGAGAGAGGCACCAACCGGCCGTTTACCTTCGCCCCGGCACAACGGTGACCAACATCCGTGTGCACTCTGTATGCAAAGTCCACAGGTGTTGCCCCTTTGGGTAGCACCTTGACATCACCCGCAGGTGTGAGCGCGAATACCTCATCTTGATACAGATCGAGTTTCAGGTTCTCAAGAAACTCCTCAGGACTGTCGGCATCTTCCTGCATATCGCGGATGTCTCGAACAACGAGCAACTCCCCGTCATCGCTCACATCCGCCTTGTATCGCCAATGCGCTGCAATGCCAGCCTCTGCTCGGTCATGCATCTCATGCGTACGGATCTGTACCTCAAGAGCCTTTCCATCCGGCCCAACAACCGTCGTGTGAATCGACTGGTAGAAGTTGAACTTCGGCATTGCTATGTAGTCCTTGAACCGACCTTGTATTGGTGGCCACATCGTATGAACCAAGCCGAGAGCTGCGTAACACCCGGGAATATCCTGAACGATGACCCGAACGCCGATGAGGTCGTGGATCTCCTCAAAGGCAAGCCCGGTAGCAACCATCTTCCGGTAAATCGAGTAGAGATGCTTCGGCCTCCCTGTCACCTCCGCGTCAAGATCGTTGTCAGCAAGCACCCCCGAAACCCTCCTGATTACGGCCTCGATGTATGCAACTCGCTCGGGGGAACGCGCAGCAACGTTCGCTTCGATCTCGGCTTTCGGCCCTGGGTAGAGGATTCCGAAGCAGACCTCCTCCATCTCGTGCTTCACTTCCTGCATCCCGAGGCGCTGTGCAAGAGGTGCATAGATGTCAAGAGTTTCGAGAGCAACACGCCGCTGCTTCTCAGGAGGGAGCGGAGTGATCGTTCTGAGGTTGTGCGTTCGATCCGCGAGCTTGATCACGAGCACGCGGATGTCCTTCGCCATCGCGACTGCCATTTTGCGAATAGTCCCAGCTTGCGCGTGCTCCCTGCTGGAGAATTTGATGCGGTCGAGCTTCGTGACACCATCAATAAGGAGGGCAACCTCGTCCCCGAACTGTTCAATCACTTCTTCGAGAGTCTGTTCGGTGTCCTCGACGGTGTCATGCATAAGGGCAGCAGAGAGGGTGGCCGAGTCCATGCCGTATCGCGCAAGGATCTCAGTGACAGCGAGAGGGTGAACAATGTAGGGATCCCCTGTTGCACGTTTCTGTCCCTCGTGCCTCAGGGCAGCCACCGCGTAAGCCTCTCGGATAAGATCGGTGTTCCCATCAGGATGCGCGCTCTTGAACGTCACGATCAAGTCTTCAAGCATCTCGCCTGGTGTCCGGCCGCGCACGGCTGGATCAACGAAGGGGGTGGCATCCTGTGCACGCGGCACCAATGAGGCCCGGGATGCGGCCTCAGCGTCAACTGTGGGATCAGAGCGATTCCCCATTGAGCAATGTTACCGCCGCTTCCGCCTCTGCTTCGGCGGTCTCGCTGCGGCTGTCGGCGGCGGTGGACCGAAAGGTGCCGCCACCGGCTCAACTTCGGAAATCGCTTCGGATACGCCAGTGGAGCGCTCGGCCCGGCGCACCTGGCGCTGCCAGTCGGGCTCTGTCTCCTTCCAGCGTGCCAGGATAGGTGCCGCCACAAAGATCGAGGAGTATGTTCCCACTGCGATTCCGACAAACAACGCCAAGGCAAACTCGGTGAGAGTCTCGGCACCGATAGCGAGGAATCCGATCAAGAGGAGTGCTCCAACGGGGAGGAGAGATGTCATAGAAGTGTTGATCGAACGCATCAAGACCTGGTTCATGGAGAGGTTCACGATCCCGGAGTACGTTGACTTCTCGTGCATCTCGGTGACATTGTCGGTCACCTTGTCCAAGACGACGACGGTGTCGTACAAGGAGTACCCCATAATAGTAAGAATCGCAATGACCGTTGCTGGTGTCACAGTGAATCCGATGAGCGCGTAGAGCCCCGCGGTAATGATGAGGTCGTGGACGAGCGCAGCGAGCGCCGCTATGGCCATCTTCCACTCGAAGCGCCACGTGATGAAGAGAGCTACGACGAAGATGAACACTATGAGGGCTTGGATCGCCTTTCGAGTCACCTCAGCACCGAAGGTCGGCCCCACGGCATCCATGCTCGTCTCATCAATAGTGATGCCAGCGCTCTGCGCGACAGTAGCTACAAGGAGGTCCATCGCTGCAGCGTCTAAAGACTCGGTTCGTACATTGATCATGTGGTCGTCTGTGAGCTGGATCCACGCGTCTGCGTGACCAATCTCGCGAAGGGTGTCCCTGATCTCCGGTATCGTCGCCCCAGCCACATTCTCGGCAGAGACGATCACCCCACCTGTGAAATCGATGCTGAGACTGAACGGCCGGACCAGGATGATCAGAATCGAGGCGGCGACCAGAACAAGAGAAACGATGAGTGTGCGTTTCGAGAGCTCAACAAAATTAAACTCCGTCTCGCCCCGGTACATCCTCCGAAGAACACTCATGATGTCACCTCAACCGTTCTCGGCGTTTCGCTCCGGTCTCGGTTTGTGCCTACGGCACCAGAGAGCGAGAACCGGCCCCCATCACCGAGCCGTCCACGGGCCATGAGGTAGGCCGCGGGACGCATGTAAAAGTATGCAACGAGCACATCAATGACTGTTGCGAGCCCAAGGATAAGAGCGAAACCTCTCACCGGCCCCACGGCGAGCATGTAGAGGAGAACCGCTACGAGGAACGTAACGCTATTCCCCGTCAAGTTCGTCTTGAAGGCCGCCTTGAAGGCGTGAGTGACTGCTGGTCGCAGATCTCTGCCCGCCTTCGTCTGCTCTTTAATGCGCTCGAAGTACACGATGTACGAGTCGAAAGTTATACCGATCGAGACAATCACGCCGGCAACCCCTGCAAGGGTGAGCGTCGTGCCCTGGAATTCCCCAAGAAGGATGATGATTCCAACAAGGTACGACCCAAAGACGGTGAGACCGAGGATCGCGATGATGCCGAGGGAGCGGTAGTAGAAGAGCATGTACACCGCAACGAGGAGCAGCCCTGCAAGCCCCGCGAGGAGGCCTGCTTTCAAGGAGTCAGCACCCAGAGTCGCAGAGACAGCCTGGAGGTGTTCTCGCTCAAATGTCGTCGGGAGGGCACCGTACCGCAGAATCGACGCGAGATCTTCTGCATCTTGTTGGGCATAATCACCCATGCCGACGGTGATGATCACCGCGTTTGGGTCAAGCCCTTCAAGGGCCGAGACTTCAGGTGCCACAGCGGGCGCCGAGGAGACGATACCGTCCACAACGATCGCGAGCTGCCTTCTCGGGTCTCCTACCGGGAAACTAGCGAGGTACGCGGTCGATTCCCTGAACTTCTCGCCACCCTCCTCCGTGAATTCAGGGACAACAACCCACTGCCCACCGAAGGCTGTCGTGGAGAATCGAACAGTCGCGTCAACAACGTCAGCGCCAGTCGGGAAATCGATAGTGCTCCCGTCCTGGAACTCGACGGGAATGCCACCAACCTCATAAATGAATCGGAGGTCGTCGTGTTCAACGAAGGAGCGCTGCTCGATGACATCATCGATTGAGATCCCCGTTTCGGGATCGACTTTGTTGAGTGGCTGCAGAATCGGATCCGTGGTTCTGTCTCCACCGGGTTGTGTAGCAGCCAAGTCGAGAAGTGCCGGAGAAGCTGCAAATTCGCCAAGGACTGGGCGGAAGGAGAGCTCGCCCGTCGTCCCGACTGCTTCGAGCGCTCGCTCTCGATCTGCAACACCGGGGAGCTGAACAACGATGGCACGGTCACCAACAATCGATATCTGAGGTTCCTGTACACCGCCAAGGTCCTCGATCCGGCGACGCATGATCTCTACGGCCGTTTCAAGCGTTGCAGGATCGGTGCCTTCAGGGGCAACGAGTGTCACAGCGAATCCACCCTGGAGATCGAGCCCTAGTCTTGGCTCCCAGTCAGCAATGAGCATGGCTGCGAGCGAACCCCAGGCCATCATGACCGTGATTATCAGAGTGACCCAGGCTTTCGTGCGGGTCACTCCTCGTCGTCTCCAAGTTTCTCAGCAACGGCACGCTTGATGACTCGCATCTTCTGACCACCGATATCGAGCGTGAATTCGTCGTCCTTCTCTGCCACGACGGTTGCAATGATTCCACCGATGGTGCGGACCTCATCGCCGACAGAAATATCTGAGCGCATCGTCTCCATCTTCTTGTGGCGACGCCGTTGGGGAAGAATGAGCAGGACGTAAAACAATCCACCCATTATCAAGAGCGGGAAGAGGAATCCGAGAGCGTTCCCACCCCCCTCACCTTCCTGCAACTCCTGGGCGAGGATCATTCCAGTATGCAGATCAAAATGTGTAGCTAGTGCAGGCAAGGCCTCAGCCTCCATCGTAAAATATGGTTCCGTAAATCAGGTCTGTGTAATAGTAGCTCTCGAATTAGCCAACCCAGCCTCAACCCTGCTTCTTCTCTCTCTGTGCAACAACGTCATTGCGGAACGCCGTGAATGACGAAGACGCTATGTGCTCGCGTATCTCGGCCATGAGTCGATACGTGTAAGCCAGGTTGTGAAGAGTCAAGAGCCTGTGGGCAAGAAGTTCCTTGGTCACGACAAGATGCCTGATGTAGCCACGCGTATAGGAACGACACGCAATGCAGGGACATCCCGCCTCAATCGGTTCGTCGCTACGGATCCATTCTGCGCGCTGCATCGAGACATTACCACCCCTTGTAAGAGCAGTTCCGTGTCGAGCAACTCTGGTAGGGAGCACACAATCAAAGATGTCCACTCCTCTACTGACGGCGTCCAAGATACCTTCGGTATCTCCGAGTCCCATCACGTACCTCACCGCGTCCGGGGGGAGTTCCGGGATGGTGGCGTCTATCGCGATGCCGCGCTGCTCCTCTGTCTCGCCCACGGCAAGGCCTCCGATCCCGAAGCCTGGGAACCCCAGATCGGCAGTCTCTCTCGCCGACACTGCTCGGAGGCCCGGATCAGCTCCTCCCTGCACGATACCGAAAAGAGCGCGATCGCTCCTTGTATGTGCAGCCTTCGATCTCTCAGCCCAACGAAGCGTCCTGTGCATTGCGTCCTCGGTTGCCGAACGAGACGCCGGGAGGTGGACAGGAACATCCAATACCATCGCTATGTCTGCGCCGAGAGATTCTTGCACCCTGACTGAGCGCTCTGGGCTCAGTCGAACTTCTGTGCCGTCGTAGCTTGACGCGAAGATAACTTCCTTCTCAGTGATGCGCGGCTTGAGTGACAACACCTGATAGCCCCCAGAATCGGTGAGTATCGGTTTGTTCCACGCCATAAACCCGTGAAGCTCACCGAGTTCTTCGATCACATCCTCACCGGGTCGCAACATAAGGTGATATGTGTTCGCGAGGACGATCTGGGCACCGAGAGATTCGAGATCCTCCGTGTCAAGGGTTTTTACGGTTGCTCTTGTACCAACCGCCATGAAGTTCGGGGTCGCGACTTCGCCGTGGGGTGTCGTGATAACGCCCGCCCTTGCATCACCGTCCTGCGCGCTCCCTGACCATGCAACAGGGGGGGCCGAATTCTCACTCGTCACGTCTGCACCTCAATGTACATTGCATCACCGAACGAGAGAAACCGGAACCCCTCGCGTACCGCGTGCTCGTAGACCGTTCTCCAATGGTCACCGAGCATTGCTGAAATCATAACGATGAGGGTTGTGCGCGGTGCGTGGAAGTTCGTGATGACAGCGTCCACAACACCGAAGCGGTACCCAGGGGTGATGAAGAGGTCGGTCTCACCTGAGAACGTATCAATGCGCCCCCTACCGGATGCTGCGGATTCGAGGGAGCGGACCACTGTGGTGCCAACCGCGACAACTCTGCCACCCGACTGCCTCGTCTCTTCAACCGCGTTGACCACGTTCTGGTCTACGATCACCAATTCAGAGTGCATCTTGTGATCGTCAATAGCTCCCTCTCTCATCGGCCTGAACGTGTCGAGCCCTATCTGAAGCTCGACCTCGGCGAACCTGATACCGTGCTCCTCAAGATCGTCCACGACTTGATCAGTGAAGTGAAGTGAGGCTGTCGGTGAAGCAGCGGACCCGACTGTCGTTGCGAACATCGTCTGATATCGCTCCGGGGAGGGGAGTGTGCCATGAAAGTATGGGGGCAGGGGTATCTCACCTACCTCAGCAATTGCCTCTTCAATGTCACCATCGGTTGAGAGCCTCACCGTTGCCACACCCTCAACTGGATCCGTTAGCACCTCTGCGGTGATGTTGGCGCAGTGAACAATCGAGCCAACATTGAGGCGTTTTGCTGGCCGGAGCAGTGCTTGCCACCGCTCGGGGTCAACTCTCCTCGTGAGAAGTAACTCAGCCCTCCCCCCCGTTGGAACCCGTTCTCCGATGAGGCGCGCAGCGCGCACCTTTGTCCGATTCACAACGAGAAGATCACCTGTGTCAAGCAGGGTGGGGAGCTGATGAAATGGCATCTCGGTGAGGGCCGAGGCAACAAGGAGTCTGGCGTCATGTCGAGGCTCAATCGCACCTTGAGCTATCTGAGCGTCTGGGAGCACGTAATCAAATTGGTCAGTCTGCATATCAGGGAGGTTATTGCTGAATCAGTTGTCCTTGTCCACTGACCTGTGGTGGTTCAAGACCAACATGGATGTACGCGCGCTGGGTTGCCACCCTTCCTCTTGGTGTGCGCTGGATCATTCCTTCAAGGATCAGGAAGGGCTCATATGCATCCTCAACCGTTTCAGGGTCCTCCCCCACAGCAATTGCGAGAGTCGACAACCCGACCGGTCCTCCACCGAATTTCTCGATGATTGCATAAAGAATCGCGCGGTCGACCTTGTCAAGCCCCACTTCGTCAACCTCGAAAAGTTCTAGGGCAACATCTGCTGTTTCGGCATCCACCGAACCATCAGCTCGCACGGATGCATAGTCCCTCACCCTGCGCAGCAGACGGTTAGCAATACGCGGTGTGCCTCTCGATCGCCTCGCAATAGCTTCGCACCCGTCGGGTGTGGTGGGCGTGTCGAGAAGGGCAGCGGACCGCACAACAATCGCCGCGAGATCCTGCGTGTCGTAATAGTCGAGCCGAGCAACGTATCCGAAACGATCCCTCAGTGGGGGTGCAACTCGACCCACACGCGTTGTTGCACCCACAAGGGTGAATGCGGGCAGGTCGATCTTGATCGAGCGAGCCGCTGGACCCTTCCCAACCACAATGTCGAGCTGGCCGTCCTCCATTGCTGGATACAGCACTTCCTCGACCTGGCGGGGGAGGCGGTGAATCTCATCGATGAATAAGACATCTCCGTGTTCGAGGTTCGTGATCACCGCTGCAAGATCTCCGGGACGGTCGAGAGCGGGTCCGGAAGTGGAGCGGAAAGCCGCACCCATCTCGTTCGCGACGATTGCAGCAAGACTTGTCTTACCAAGCCCGGGGGGGCCTGAGAAGAGGAGATGGTCAACAGACTCCGATCTTGCGCCTGCTGCTTCGATCAGAATCGAGAGCCTCTCCTTGAGCGCCTCCTGGCCAATGAACTCATCAAGGATTCGTGGCCTCAGCCCAACTTCTACAACAATCTCCTCCTCGGTGCGCGCAGATGTGAGCAGCCCCTCCTCACGCATCAGGGACCGGCCTTCCCGAGGTACTGAAGAGAGCGCTTCATCATTTCTTCAACGGGGAGGTCGCTAGGCATCCCAGAGAGCGTACCGCGAATCTCCTCAGCGCTGTAGCCAAGCCCCTCAAGGGCTTCTCTAACTTCCCCGATCGGCCCGGTCAAGACGGTTGGTGCATCGAGCACATCTAACTTCGGTCTCAGTTCAAGGAGCAACTTCTGAGCGCTCCGCTTTCCAATCCCAGGTACCGAAGTGAGTGCCGCGAGGTCCTCTGTTGTCACCGCGATCCTGAGCTGGTCAGGGGTCATCGTTGCCAAAATCGCCAGAGCAACTTTCGGACCGACACCCGAGATACCGAGGAGGAGGCGGAAGAGCTCTGTCTCTGGGGCGGACTCGAACCCAAAGAG
>CAYYGI010000040.1:0-8804 GCA_964471085.1 uncultured Acidimicrobiaceae bacterium | reverse complement strand
TCATACTGACCCGAGACCGTTGGTGCCACATACTGCTTCAGGCAGGGCATAAGTCGCAAGACACCAACGCAGGCCGATTCCTCACGGAAGCTCCTGACTCTCTGGTCGGGGGCTTTGATCGTTTCAGAGCCCACATGGATTAGGAAGCGGAAGTCCGATTTGAGGAGACGACACATGCCACGACCGGAGAAGGTCCAGGCGGTCGCCGATATCAAGGCGCGTATCGAGGGGGCACAAGCCGTGTTCCTTGCTGAATACGCCGGTCTTTCGGTCAAGGATCAACAGGTTCTGCGGCGTGAGCTGCGAGCAAATGCTGCTGAGTTCAAGGTAGTCAAAATGTCTATGGCTCGCCTTGCCGTTGCTGAATTGAGCATCGACACACTCGACGATCTGCTCCTCGGCCCCACTGGGATCGCCTTTGCAGAAGGTGACCCGGCTGGGACCGCGAAGGTGCTGAAGGACTTCGCCAAGGGCCACGACGTGTTCGTGGTCAAGGGTGGCCTACTCGGGCTTGAGTTCCTCACCCCGGAGAAGATCTCTGAGCTCGCCGAACTCGATCCTCGCGAGGTTCTCCTTGCGAAGATTGCAGGTGCCATGCAGGCACCGATGGCGAACCTTGCAGGCCTTCTCGCAGCGCTCCCGCGTAACACCGCATCCGTATTCCAGCAGTTGCTGGAGAAGAAGGAAGCGGACCAGGAGCACACAGAAGTGAGTGCCGAGCCGATTGCTCAAGACGCAGAGGCTGAAGAGCCGAAGCCGGAGAGCTCTGATACGACCGAAAAGACCGTCGAAGCGTCACACGATGCAGGCGACGAATCCAATGATCAAGCCGATGAGGCGTCTCAAGACGACGCTACTGAGGAGTAAGAATGGCCAAAATGACTACTGAGAAGTTGCTCAGCGCGTTCGAGGAGATGTCCATCCTTGAACTCTCTGAGTTCCTAAAAGCGTTCGAAGAGAAGTTCGATGTCACCGCAGCAGCTCCCGTAGCTGTTGCTGCTGTCGCAGGTGGAGACGCGGGGGCAGAAGCCGAAGAAGAGCAGGATGAGTTCGACGTTGTGCTCACCGGTCCGGGCCAGAAGAAGATCCAGGTGATTAAGGAAGTTCGTAGCCTTACGAGCCTCGGTCTTAAGGAAGCCAAGGAGCTCGTCGACAAGGCACCCTCTGCAATCATTGAGGGTGTAGACCGGGAGACAGCCGAGAAAGCGAAGGAAGCTCTTGAGGCCGCTGGAGGGTCGGTAGAGCTCAAGTAGATCAGTGCTCAGCGCTCAGTTTTCAGTATTCAACTCGCGGCTTGTCGCTGGCTGATTGCTGAAAGCTGGGGGCTGCATGCTGTTTGCGCTTGAAACTCTTCACACTTTCCTGTATCCTGTACAGCACAGCTGAAGAAGTTCTCGCGACTCTCCCCAGGCAGAGCCGGGTTCGCGGCGCGCTATCCCGGTTTCGTGCTATCCTTGTTTATTCGCCCTTATCTCACTGCTCCTAGCCTCGTGCTGTTGCACCGTCTATATAGAGGAGGTTCGCGTTGGCTCGTGCGCGTTCCCACAGGATGTCATTTGCCAAGATCCCACAAGTCTTGGAGATCCCCGGTCTCCTTGATGTTCAGAGGGACTCTTTTGCAGCGTTTCTCGACACCGGTCTCAAGCGGATGTTCGAGGAAGTATCACCGATCGAGGATTTCACTGGAAACCTTGCCCTTGAGCTTACTGACCACCGCTTCGAGGACTCCTCGATCACCGTGGAGGACGCAAAGGATCGTGACGCGAACTTCTCAAGACCTCTCTTTGTAACCGCTAGGTTCCTGAACAAGGATACCGGTGAGATCAAGGAGCAGCAGGTCTTCCTCGGCGACTTCCCGATGATGACAGAGAACGGTACGTTCATCATCAATGGGACCGAGCGTGTCGTGGTGAGCCAGCTTGTCCGGAGTCCCGGCGTGTACTTCGACAGGACCATCGATAAGACTTCGGGTCGGCCCGTGTACGCGTCGAAAGTAATTCCAGGGCGGGGAGCTTGGCTCGAGTTCGATATTGATAAGAAGGACACGATTGGGGTTCGCGTCGATCGCAAACGCCGCCAGTTCGTATCTACTTTCCTGCGAGCCCTAGGGATTGCAGAGACAGACGAAGAGATTATTGCGATCCTCGGTGACTCCGACCTTGTGCGGAACACCCTTGAGAAGGATCCGACATCTACAAAGGACGAAGCACTTCTCGACTTGTACCGCAAACTGCGACCAGGGGAGCTCACAACCGTTGAATCTGCGCGCAGTCTCATCAAGACGCTGTTCCGCACACCGAAGCGGTATGACCTCACCAGGGTGGGCCGCTACAAGGTGAATCAGAAGCTCACCGGGACGGTAGAAACGGATCTCCTCGAGAACTACAAGGCTGATGAGCAGGGGCTCATCACTGATGAAGACATGGTCGCAACGATCAAGTACCTCATGAACCTGCGGCAGGGGACAGAGGGCTATCGCATTGATGACATTGACAACTTCCAGAACCGTCGTATCCGAACGGTCGGAGAGCTGATCCAGAACCAGATCCGTGTCGGCCTCACCCGCCTTGAACGCGTCGTGCGCGAACGGATGACGACTCAGGATCCAGAAGCGATCACGCCTCAAACCCTGATCAATATTCGACCCGTGGTTGCGTCGATCAAAGAGTTCTTCGGCACCTCGCAGTTGAGCCAATTCATGGATCAGCCAAACCCGCTCGCGTCGATCACGCACCGCCGCAGACTCTCGGCACTTGGTCCGGGTGGTCTCTCGCGAGAGCGCGCAGGTTTCGAGGTACGCGACGTGCACCCCTCCCACTACGGGCGCATGTGCCCGATCGAGACGCCCGAGGGTCCGAATATCGGTCTCATCGGTTCGCTCGCCTCTTATGCACGAGTGAATCGGTTCGGATTCATCGAGACACCGTACCGGCGAGTCACAAAAGGGAAGGTCTCGAAGAATATCGACTACCTGACAGCTTCAGAGGAGGAGGGCTACATCATTGCGCAAGCCAATGCCCTCCTTAACGACGATGGATCTTTTGAGGATGAGCGCATCCTTGTTCGCAAGTCGGGGGGCGATGTCGACACCGTCCAGGGTGATCTTGTTGACTACATGGATGTGTCACCCAAACAAGTGGTGTCGATCGCGACTTCTCTCATCCCGTTTCTTGAGCACGACGATGCAAACCGTGCCCTCATGGGATCGAACATGCAGCGCCAAGCTGTGCCGCTCATCACCTCGGATGCTCCTCTGGTAGGTACAGGTATGGAGAGCCGAGCTGCGAAGGACTCAGGTGAGGTAGTTCTCTGCGGTGCTGACGGTGAGGTTGTCACAGTGACAGGCGAGGAGATCATCGTCAAAGAGGCGGGATCCAATAAGAAGCGCACATATCTGCTTGATAAGTTCGCGCGCTCGAATCAGGGTACCTGCATTAATCAGAAGCCGATAGTAGTTGAAGGCCAGAAGGTTAAGGAGGGTGACGCTCTCGCAGATGGTGCCTCAACCGACGGTGGTGAGCTCGCTCTCGGTCGGAACTTGATGGTGGCGTTCATGCCGTGGAACGGATACAACTTCGAGGATGCAATCGTTATCTCGGAGCGCCTCGTCAAGGAGGACATTCTCTCCTCGATCCACATCGAGGAGCACGAGATTGAGGCGCGCGACACAAAGCTTGGTGCCGAAGAGATCACCCGGGATATTCCAAATGTTGCAGAAGAAGTGCTCATGGACCTCGACGAGGGAGGCATCATCCGCATTGGCGCAGACGTAGGCCCCGGAGACTATCTCGTTGGTAAAGTCACCCCGAAGGGGGAGACGGAGCTGACCCCGGAGGAGAGGCTCCTGCGAGCAATCTTCGGTGAGAAAGCACGGGAGGTTCGTGACGTCTCGCTCAAGGTTCCTCACGGTGAGTCAGGGAAAGCCATCTCTGTCAAGGAGTTCAGCCGCGACGACGGATCCGACCTCCCGCCAGGAATGAACGAGCTTGTGCGCGTCTATGTTGCTAAGCAGCGCAAGATCTCTGCAGGAGACAAGCTTGCGGGACGACATGGCAACAAGGGTGTCATCGCCAAGATCCTGCCCGAAGAGGACATGCCGTTTCTCGAAGACGGGACACCGGTTGATATCATTCTCTCCCCCCTTGGTGTGCCTTCACGCATGAACCTCGGCCAGGTGCTTGAGACGCATCTCGGGTGGGCAGCAGCAACGGGTTGGGAGGCGTTCGACGACCTTGAGAGCCCAGCGTCGGGAGGGGCAGAGCCGTGGACTCACGTGGCGACCCCCGTCTTTGATGGTGCCCACGAAGATGAGGTCCTCAAAGTGATCTCCAAGTCGCTTAAGAATCGCGACGGTGTGCGGATTGTTGACAACGATGGCAAAGCCACGCTGTACGACGGAGTCTCGGGAGAGCCCTTCGACTCACCAATTACCGTCGGGTACATGTACATCCTGAAGCTTGTCCACCTCGTTGATCACAAGATCCACGCCCGCTCAACAGGGCCGTACTCAATGATCACGCAGCAGCCCCTCGGCGGGAAAGCACAGTTCGGTGGCCAGCGCTTTGGTGAGATGGAGGTGTGGGCCCTTGAGGCCTACGGTGCTGCATACGCTCTCCAGGAGTTGCTGACGATTAAGTCGGATGATGTCCGGGGACGGGTCAAGGTGTATGAGGCGATCGTCAAGGGTGAGAACATCCCTGAGCCCGGCATCCCAGAGTCTTTCAAGGTGCTCATCAAGGAGATGCAGTCATTGGGACTCAACGTTGAGATGCTGTCTGCGGGAGAGGAAGTCGAACTCAAGGACCTTGAGGAAGATGTTTTCAGGACCGCGGCTTCTCTCGGGATCGACATCTCTCGTCCTGAGCGCCCGGATCCAGACGTAATTCTTTGAGGCGTAATTCTTTGAGACGTAATTCTTTGAACAAGGCGATGAAAGAATTTGAGAGCGGGAGCAATTAGGTGGCACAGCTTTTTGATGAACTGAAGATCAGTCTCGCTTCGTCGGATCAGGTTCGGTCCTGGTCGTACGGCGAGGTGAAGAAGCCCGAAACGATTAATTACCGGACGCTGAAGCCTGAGAAGGATGGGCTTTTCGACGAACGCATTTTTGGGCCAACGAGGGACTGGGAGTGCTACTGCGGGAAGTACAAGCGGGTCCGGTTCCGCGGAGTGATCTGTGAGCGCTGCGGTGTTGAGGTGACGCGCGCAAAGGTACGTCGCGAGCGCATGGGTCATATCGAGCTTGCTGCTCCGGTGACGCATATCTGGTTCTTCAAGGGCGTCCCGAGCCGTCTCGGATATCTCCTGGATATGTCCCCAAAGGAGCTTGAGAAGGTCATCTACTTCGCTGCATATCTTGTCACCCACGTTGATGACGAGAAACGCACAAAGGATCTTCCCGATCTTGAGGAGGCTGCCCGTCACGAGCGAGTTCTCATCACGGAGGAGCTCCAAGAGTGGCGTGAGACAAGACTTGAACGTCTCGAAGCTGAGCTTGCTCAGATGGAAGAGGCTGGAGCGAAGACGACGGAGATCAACGCTCGCAAGAAGGAAGTCGATCGCGAGATGAAGGATCGCGATGAGCGATCACAGGTAGAGATCGAGTTGCTTGATGAGGCTCTCGATACTTTCAAGGCTATGAAGCCTCGTCAACTCGTGGAGTCAGAGCAGCTGTGGCGTGAGATTTTTGACAGGTACGGGGAGTATTACACGGGTGGTATGGGCGCTGAGTTCGTCAAGGACCTCATCCGCCGGATGGATCTCAATGAAGAAGTAGAGCGGCTCCGCGCGGACCTGGTCCAGGACAAGAGTCAACAGCGTCGCCAGCGCGCCCAGAAGCGACTGAAGGTCGTACAACCCTTCGCGGATGGCAAGAACGACCCGACAGGGATGATCCTTGACGCGGTGCCAGTCATTCCTCCCGATCTGCGCCCAATGGTGCAGCTCGACGGTGGACGTTTCGCAACGTCCGACATGAACGACCTGTACCGGCGAGTCATCAACCGGAACAATCGATTGAAGCGCCTGATCGATCTCGGTGCACCTGAGATCATCGTCAACAACGAGAAGCGGATGCTACAAGAGGCCGTTGACGCGTTGTTCGACAACGGCCGGCGAGGCCGCCCTGTGACCGGGCCGGGTAATCGCCCGCTTAAGTCTCTCTCCGACATGCTGAAGGGGAAACAGGGTCGCTTCAGGCAGAACCTCCTTGGGAAGCGCGTCGACTACTCAGGTCGTTCGGTGATTGTGGTAGGCCCGAAGCTCCGCTTGCACCAGTGTGGACTCCCGAAGATCATGGCACTTGAACTCTTCAAGCCTTTCGTGATGAAACGTCTCGTAGATCTCGACATTGCTCAGAACATCAAGGCTGCCAAGCGAATGGTTGAGCGCCGCCGCTCCCAGGTGTGGGACGTGCTCTCCGACGTCATCCAGGAGCACCCTGTGCTCTTGAACCGGGCGCCGACGCTTCACCGTCTCGGGATCCAGGCATTCGAGCCTGTGCTCATCGAGGGGAAGGCCATTGAGCTGCACCCGCTCGTGTGTGAAGCGTTCAACGCTGACTTTGATGGTGACCAGATGGCGGTGCACCTCCCGTTGTCCGCTGAAGCTCAGGCTGAGGCACGGATTCTTATGCTGTCTTCCAACAATGTTCTGTCGCCTGCGAACGGTTGGCCGGTTGTGACACCCTCCCAGGACATGATCATCGGCATGTACTACCTCTCAGCGGTCAAGGAGGGCGCTCTTGGAGAAGGGCGCACCTTCTCTGATGTGAATGAGGCAGTCATGGCGTACGAGGCTGGTCACATTGCACTTCACGCGCCGATCAGGTTGCGGATTGGCGATCTTGTTGGCGACTTGAAGTTCCACGCAGAGCTCAAGCCAATGCTCGGAGAACTGATCGACGATGAGCCGGTAGGCCCCGGGGGTCTCACCGACACGACGGTTGGGCGAGCAATCTTGAATAGTGCGTTCCCGATTGGTTTCCCGTACATCAACGCGGTGCTGATCAAGTCTGATGTGCGGAGAATCGTTGAAGAGGTCATCCACAAGTACGACAAGCCGGATGTTGCGAACACGTTGGATAACCTCAAGGATCTCGGCTTCCGATTCGCAACGAAGGCTGGTCTCACCATTGGCCTTCAGGATGTGAAGACCCCCCCGGAGAAGAAGAAGATCCTGGCATTTTTCGAGAAAGAAGCCGCGAAGATCGAGAACTTGTATCAGAAAGGTGTCATCACAGATGATGAACGTCGATCTGAGCTCATCGAGACTTGGACGCGCGCAACCGATGAGGTGAAGGACGCCATGCAGGCGACTCTCCAGGAGGATCCCTTCAACCCAATGGACATGATGGTTCGGTCCGGGGCTCGCGGAAACATCATGCAGCTCCGACAGATTGCAGGTATGCGTGGGTTGGTTGCAAATCCGAAGGGAGACATCATCCCGCAGCCGATCAAGGCAAACTTTCGCGAAGGTCTCTCCGTGCTCGAGTACTTCATCTCGACTCACGGTGCAAGAAAGGGGCTCGCCGATACAGCTCTGCGCACCGCAGATTCTGGTTACCTGACGCGGCGTCTCGTGGATGTCAGCCAGGAGATCATTATCCATGATACCGAGTCCGATGACCCGGGATTGTTGATCAAGATTCGCGAGAACGGTGAGCCGGTCCGTCATCTCCGGAACAAAATCATCGGCCGTGTCCTCGCTGAGGATGCGAGAGTCGGAAGATCGCTTGCTGTGCTGCCGGACAACCGAAAGCTCCGAGCAGGATTCGTGCTCGACCGGGAAGCAGTGAACGGTATCCAGGAAGTCAAGGAAGTCGAAGAGATCAGGGTGCGTTCGCCTCTCACCGATGAGAGCCGATACGGCGTTGCGCAGTTGTCGTACGGTATCGACCTCGCCACAGGTGTGATGGTTGAGATTGGCACTGCCGTTGGCATCATGGCCGCGCAGTCCATTGGAGAGCCTGGCACACAGTTGACGATGCGCACGTTCCACACCGGCGGAATTGCCGGGGAGGATATCACCCACGGTCTCCCACGTGTTACCGAGCTCTTCGAGGCGAGAAGGCCGAAGGGCGTTGCGCTTCTCGCAGAGTTCAGTGGTGTTGTCAAGATCGAAGTTGATGAAGAGGCAGGTACGAAGTCGATCGTGATCATCGATGGGGATGAGGCGGTCGCCGAGTATTCACTCACAGCTCGAGCAATGTTGCGGGTTGCTGAAGGCGACATTATTGAGCCGGGAGCCCAGCTCACCGAGGGTCCACTCGATCCGAAGGAAGTGCTGGCTATCCAGGGCGTCCGTGCCTGTCAAAGGTACCTCGTTGATGAGGTACAGGTGGTGTACCGGTCCCAGGGAGTCGATATCCACGACAAGCACATCGAGTTGATCGTGCGTCGGATGCTGCGAAGGGTTCGTATAGCGAATCCGGGTGATGGCCCGTGGCTGCCTGCTGAGCTCGTCGATGGCCAGGAATTCAGGGATACCAACAGGGAACTCGTCGAGGACGGCAAGCAGCCCGCGGAGGGTCGCCCCGAGCTGATGGGAATCACCAAGGCATCTCTTGCTACTGATTCGTGGCTCTCTGCTGCTTCGTTCCAAGAGACAACGCGGGTACTTACCGAAGCGTCACTGAACGCGAAGTCGGATTTCATGCGAGGCCTGAAGGAGAACGTCATCATCGGGAAGCTGATCCCTGCGGGGACAGGTTCAACGGCTTACCAGTCGATTGAACCGATGCTACCGGACGCAGATGTGCCGACGGCGGCCGATCTCTTCGGAGATGTCGAGATCGAGTCTGTAGA
>CAYYGI010000039.1:6425-8877 GCA_964471085.1 uncultured Acidimicrobiaceae bacterium | reverse complement strand
TCAGAACCTGCAATAATCAATCAGGAACCCTCCACGATTAGAGGGGAAGCCCACTTCGGAGATGAGAGGGGGTCGGCTAAAGCTGGCGAAACGATAGGCAGTCGTACGTCGTCAGGGATCAAGTGGCTACGGCGCTCGCGACAATTTCAAGCTTGACTCACACCTCGAAATCAGCGGTAACTCTCTGCTCGACTTCCCCCCTCTTCCTATTGTGGAGGTTCCGATGGTGTACTCCCGTTGGCGATTCCTTCTCTCCTACTGCGTTACGAGGCTCTGACGACCCGAGTACCGCCGGCAAAGGTGTCGTGCCAACCCGTATTTTTCTCCGAACTGCTGATCGTGACTGCAATCGAGATCGCAGTCCCCAGAAGCACCAGGGATCCGAGGAAGGGGATGAGCCCTGCGAGGTGCCAGAGGTTGCGCTTGAGCGCCGCAGCGGATGAGGGGTTCTCGCTATCAGGTCCCCTCACTCTGAGTCCGGTGATCAACTTGCCGACTGTCCAACCGAGGTTGGACTCCATCACGGTGAAGTAGACCAGAATGTATGCTGTAGAAATGATCGACGACAAGAATATGAACAGACCGAAGCCGATGACCAGAGCCATCGCAGCAACGCCACCATCGGCTTCGCGATTCATCGGGCCAAATACGATTGGCATCACACCAGCGACTAACAGAAACGTCAGAATCGCAGCGTCAATGAGACGCGCGAGGAACCGCCTCTTGAGGCCTGCACCCATCGCACCTCCAGAACTCCCGTCTCCTGAATCCCCCTGCGGTTCAGCTCCCTACTCCGTCATTCTGCACTCCTTTGCGTATCGAACTTCTGCCTGCTGGCACTGTAGTAGACCCGAAGACCCGCAGCTACCAGCGAATTTTTCGTCCCTTCCACCCGCCGCCATCGCCGTAGACCAGGAACGACCTCTCTCCCCTGCTCCGCACTCTGTGCTCTCTGCTCGGTACTCTCTCCACGATGAAGTACAAGACCATCATCGAACCATTCCGGATACACACGGTCCAGGCTATCGACCTCCCCGATTCCGAAGCGCGAGAGACAGCTCTGGCACGAGTTAGCTTCAACATGTTTGGCCTTCACGCTGACGAAGTCATCATTGATCTCCTCACCGACTCTGGCACCGGGGCAATGTCATCCGAGCAGTGGGCGGGCATGATGCGCGGTGATGAAACGTATGCTGGGAGCCGCTCTTTCTTCCGATTCGAGAAGACAGTCAAGGAGATCACGGGTTTCGACCACGTCATCCCGACCCATCAGGGACGCGCTGCTGAGAAGATCCTGTTCTCCGTTGCACTCTCGGAGGGAGACATCGTCCCAAACAACACGCACTTCGACACGACGAGAGCGAACGTTGAGTACGAGGGGGCCGAAGCCAGAGATATGGTCACTCCAGGAGGAAACGATCCTGCAACACTGTTGCCCTTCAAGGGGAATATTGACCTCGATCGTCTCCGCTCTACGCTCGAAGACGGCAGAGATCGGGTACCTCTCGTGATGATCACGGTGACGAATAATTCTGGAGGTGGCCAACCCGTCTCTATGGCGAACCTCCGAGCCGCCCGCAAGATCTGTGACGAGTACCGGGTCCCGCTCATACTCGATGCGTGCCGCTTTGCTGAGAATGCATGGTTCATCAAGACTCGGGAGGAGGGCTACTCGGAGTGGACGCCGAGAGAGATCGCCAGAGAGATGTTCTCCTACTGCGACGGTGCAACGATGTCAGCGAAAAAGGATGGCCTCAGCAACATTGGAGGCTTCCTTGCACTCAATGACGCCGAGATGGCCGAGAGTGCACGGAATCTGCTGATCCTAACCGAGGGTTTTCCGACGTACGGTGGCCTAGCGGGGTACGACCTGGAAGCAATCGCCGTTGGGCTCAATGAAGTGCTCGATGAGAAGTACCTGCAATACAGGATTCGATCAACAGCGTATCTTGCTGAGACGATCAGTGCTGGCGGAATGCCGATCATGCAGCCACCCGGAGGCCACGCCGTCTACCTGGATGCAGCAGCCCTGCTGCCACACATTCCCCCACACGAGTACCCAGCCCAGGCGCTCGCTATTGAGTTGTACCGAGCTGGAGGAGTACGGGGAGTTGAGATTGGTACCGTGATGTTCGGCCGTCGTGATCCGGAAGGTGGCCCGGACACTCCCGCGCCGATGGAGCTCGTCCGTCTCGCGATTCCCCGCCGGACATACACCCAGAGCCACATCGACTACGTAGCAGAAGTTGTGATCGATGTTGCAAGCCGTGCCGAGGAGCTGAGCGGATATCAGATTGTGGAGCAAGCCTCGTGGCTCCGTCACTTCACTGCCCGGTTCAAGCCCCTCTGATCGAGAAGCACACTCGTTACGTACAACGCGAGCCATGCCGTACCGCGCGAAAGAGAGGAGCCTCGTACGAGGCCCCTCTCATGTAAACCGACCCACCGTGGC
>CAYYGI010000039.1:0-6325 GCA_964471085.1 uncultured Acidimicrobiaceae bacterium | reverse complement strand
CGAAAGAGAGGAGCCTCGTACGAGGCCCCTCTCATGTAAACCGACCCACCGTGGCGGCCTTCCGATCCGTGCCGTAACCGGCGTGGGTTCCGGCGCCAGTGGCGCCTGTGGTCGTGTTGATCCTGAGTCGACACGGTGGCCGGTCTCAAATTGGTTGTCTCAACTTCTTCCGTCTATACCGTCGCACAAAAGTCACTGCGTGTCAAGCTAATTTCTCTTCAGGGGGGCTAGCGTGTTGCTATGCAACGCACTATTTTCGATCCAGAACACGATCTCTTCCGTGACTCCGTCCAACACTTCATGGAGACAGAGATCCTCCCCCATAGAGAAGCATGGGAGAAAGCAGGTCTCGTCGACAAGGCAATGTTCCGAAAGGCAGGATCCGCTGGACTGTTGGGGATGGCGATTCCAATAGAGCATGGCGGCGGCGGTGTCGATGACTTCCGCTACAACGCCGTGATCACAGAGGTCTTCAACGGAAGCGGTGCCGGAGCGTCAGGTATGTGTATCACACTCCACAACGACATCTGCATCCCCTACTTCCTTGCCTACACCACGAGTGAACAACAGAACCGGTGGCTCCCCGGGCTCGCTAGCGGAGATCTGATGACGGCCCTGGCAATGACCGAACCGGGTACCGGATCGGACCTAGCGGGTATTGCTACAACAGCACGCCTCGAAGGCGATACGTACATTGTCAATGGATCCAAGACGTTCGTCACGAACGGTATCAACGCTGATCTCGTCGTTATTGTTGCGCGCACCTCAGAGGATCCTCACAGCGGCCTGACGTTGCTCGTCGTTGAGGAGGGCATGAACGGTTTCGAGCGTGGGCGAAATCTTGACAAGATGGGCCTCCACGCTCAGGACACTGCCGAACTCTTCTTCAACGATGTTGCTGTGCCCGTATCGAATAGGCTCGGGGAGGAGGGCGCGGGGTTCTTCCAACTCGTGGGGAACCTACCCCAGGAGCGACTCTCCATCGCGATCGGTGCTGTTGCAGGGGCTGAGGCAGCGCTGCAAATCACCCTGGAGTACGCGAAGGAACGCAAGGCATTCGATCGCCCCATCGGGAGTTTCCAACACAACCGTTTTCGGTTGGCAGAGGCCAGAACGGAAGTCGACATCGGGCGCGTCTTTGTAGACCGGTTGATCGAAGAACACATGAGAGGCACTCTCGCTATCGAGCAGGCAGCCGAAGCGAAGTGGTGGAGTACCGAGATGTTGCGCCGCGTCGTCGATATGGGAGTCCAGATGCACGGCGGCTACGGATACATGCTGGAGTACCCGATTGCAACAGCCTATCTCGATGCACGAGTCCAGACGATCTACGGAGGCACAACTGAGATCATGAAAGAGATCATCGGCCGTAGCATGGGCGTTTAGGACGATGTTGGACTTCGGAGTCCGGGATTCGAGATCTCTGTTCTACCTCAGTGCTCCCATTCCGACCTGGCGGTAGGGGAGGTACTCAGCGGTCCACATCTCTTCGTCGATCTTCGCCTCGAGGTCGCCGAGCGGCTCAGCGACTCCCTCTGCGATTGCTTCTCTAGCCACAGCAATCGCGACGACTCGCGACACTTCACGAACATCCGTGATATCCGGATAGATCTGGCCCTGCTGCACGAGTCCGAGGTCCGTGATGTCTGCAAGCGCCATCGCGGCAGCAAGGAACATCCCGTCAGTCACTTCGCTTGCTCGCACGGTGATGACTCCAAGGCCAACACCAGGGAACGCAAATACGTTATTCGCCTGGCCAATGCGATGAGTCTCTCCCTCGTATTCAACGGGAGCAAATGGGGACCCGGTCGCCACGATGGCACGGCCGCCAGTCCATTTTATCGCATTGGAGGGTGTCACCTCGGTGTGGCTCGTGGGATTGGAGAGCGCCATGATGATCGGTCGATCACAGGTTCTCCCCATTGCTTTGATCACATCCTCGGTGAAGAGCCCCGCAGTCCCGCTCACACCAATGAGGACAGTCGGTTTGACGTTCGAGACGACACCGAGCAGTGAGTACGGGTCCTCTGTTGTCTCCCACTGGGCAACAACCTCCGCTGGTGTCGCGAGGTCAGCCTTGACACCCGATAAGTTGATGCGGTCAGTTGTCACGAGACCCCGGCTATCGAGCACAAAGATCCGACTCCTGGCCTCGTCGATGTCGAGACCCTCGGCCACCATGGCTAGCGAGATCTGTTCGCGAATACCGTGACCGGATGAACCGGCACCAGCAATGACAATACGGTGATCTGTGAACTGTGAACCAATCGATCGAGTTGCAACGAAGAGGCCCCCGACAACCATCGCGGCTGTGCCTTGGATATCGTCGTTGAAGGAGGCTATGCGCTTGCGGTGGCGCGCAAGGTTGTTGAAACTGGTTGTGTTGGCAAAATCCTCCCACTGCAGCAGTGCGCCGGGGAAGACTGATCGCACAGCATCAACGAATTCATCAATCAATTCGTCGTACTCTGCTCCCCGGAGGCGGGGCTTGCGAAATCCGACGTAGATCGGATCATCGAGGAGCTCGCTGTTGTTCGTCCCCACGTCGATGGAGATTGGTAGGCACCGAGCAGGATGAATCCCTGCAGCAGCCGTATAGAGAGCGAGTTTTCCGATCGGAATACCCAGGCCACCCGCCCCCTGGTCACCAATGCCTAGGATGCGCTCATTATCCGTGACAACGATCACCGGAGGCTGCTCAACGGGACGCGCGAGGAGGAGTTCGGCGATCCGGCCCCGGTCTCGTGGCGTGATATAAAGCCCGCGAGCCATTCTGTACATCCGGCTCCAGTGTGAGCAGGCTTTTGCAACAACAGGCGTGTAAATCACAGGAACGATTTCTTCAAGGTTGTCAAGAACGAAGCGATAGAAGAGAGTCTCGTTCCGGTCCATGAGCGCATTGAGATAGACATTCCGACCAATATCGCTCGTTTTGAGCTCGAATTGTGCCCGCACACGCAAGAGCTGCTCTTCAATCGAGGCAACATGGTCAGGGAGCATGCCGGTCAGGCCGAAAGTTGACCGCTCCTCACGAGAGAACGCGTCCCCCTTGTTCAGGAATTCATCCTTGAGGAGCGCTTCACCGCGCTTCGCTACCGGGAGAAAGCGCTCTCCCGATTCAGGGTCAATGACGGGCTTGAAGGTCATAGTGTGCTCATCTCTCTGAGGTGGGCCGCAAAGGCGTAGTCAATACCTGAGCCTACCGAAGATTCGCTGCTCAGCAAATGCTGAGCATGCCGGTAGTCATCTTGGAAAGATAGCTTGCTCCTTCGGAGATCGGCGCATACGCTCGGCTGATGGCGTGGGTATTCGTAGTCGTAGTCTTGGAAGGAGTCGGCCGGTCGTTAGCCTGTGCCTGAACTACAGACCAGGGAGCACTTCGTGATTCAGATCTCGCCCGACGACCCCGTGCTGAATGCCGCTGACAGCGACCCCTCCGTGTCGCCGAGTGACGACTTCTACCGATTCGCGAACGGGGGGTGGCTCGACTCAAATCCGGTGCCGCCTGAGTATGGCTCCTGGGGTGCTGCACACGAGGTTCATGTGAGGAATGAGGCGATCCTCCATGATCTCCTCACAGCAGCATCGGTAGCTGATGCCCTCCAAGGCTCAACTGAGCAGATGGTCGGCGATTACTACCGCTCCGGGATGGACACGGACCGCATCGAGACGCTCGGTCTCTCCCCTCTTCAACCCTGGCTTGACCGAATTGCCCGGATTCGCACGATTGAAGACATCGCGGCACTCACGCCAGACCTCCACAGAATTGGCATCCGTGTCCTCTTCACTATTGGTGTCCTCCCCGACTTTGAGGATCCAACTGTGAACATGGTGTATCTCGACCAGGGCGGTCTCGGGCTTCCCGACCGCGACTACTACCTACGCGAGGATGACAGATCAACCGCTCTTCTCTCACAGTATCGAGCGCACATCACAGCGATGTTCGACCTCGCAGGGATCAACGATGTCCATGGTGAGAACACGGTGCTCACCATTGAAACCGCAATTGCTGAAGTGTCTTACACGAATGTGCAGATGCGCGACGTCGACCTCATCACGAATAAGTACACTCCGGATGCTATTGCCCAGTTGATGCCGGGATTCGATCTCCCTACTTATCTCAGCGCTATCGGCGCCGACAGCGAGAGCACCATCAATGTTGACAATGTCGGCTACTACCCGGCTCTGGACGCAGTACTGGCCAAGTTCCCGATTGAAGACTGGAAGACGTACTTCACGTGGCATCTGCTACGCGCGACTGCCTCCGTACTCCCTGAAGACTTTGAGACTGAAGCGTTCAACTTCTACGGTCGTGATCTCGCTGGACAACAGGTACAGAAGGATCGTTGGAGGAGGATTCTCGCAGCAGGGACCCAGGACATCGGGCAGCTCATCTCCAAGCTCTACGTCGCAGACAATTTCCCACCTGAGGCAAAGCAACGCATGGAAGAACTCGTCGACTATCTCCTCGTCGCCATGGCAGAGCGGATCGAGACGATCACGTGGATGAGTGAGGGGACACGCAGAGAAGCTCTCACGAAACTTGCCGGATTTGGGTATAAGATCGGATACCCCGACGAATGGCAGGACTTTTCAGGCCTCATTGTGAGGCCGGACGAGTGGTTCGGTAACCGGATGGCTGCAGCGGAATTCGAGTTCCACCGCCAGATCGAGAAGCTCGGTCAGCCTGTCGACCCCCATGAGTGGAGCATGGCGCCCCACATCGTGAACGCCTATTACCACCCGCTGCGAAATGAGATCGTGTTCCCCGCCGGCATTCTTCAGCCTCCGTTCTTCACGACAGATGCCGACGACGCCATTAATTATGGTGCCATAGGATCCGTGATCGGTCATGAGATTACGCACGGATTTGATGACCAAGGGTCCAAGTTCGACGCGTCCGGCCAGATGCGGAACTGGTGGACAGAGATCGACCGCTCCGAGTTCGAGTCCAGAGCTGAGGTCATTGTGGAGCAGTTCAACGCGTACGAAGTTGAGGAGGGACTCAGCGTCAACGGTGAGCTGACTCTCGGCGAGAACATTGCGGACCTCGGAGGACTCAAAGTCGCGTATTCAGCCCTCCAGGCCGCCCTCGGCAAGGATGACAGGCCAGAAGTAGCGGGATTGACACCCGAGCAGCGGTTCTATCTCTCATACGCGAGAGTGTGGCGCCAGAACTACACCGAGGAGTACATGCGACTGGTCGTGAACTCAGATCCGCACTCCCCGAGCCGCTTCCGCTGCATCGGACCGCTGAGCAACCTCGAGACGTTCGCGACCGCGTTCGGGATCAGCGAAGAAGCACCCGCGCTGAGAGCACCTTCGCTTCGCGCTGACGTTTGGTGAGGTGCGGCCGCAACGTGTAGAGTGCGACAGTATGGCGAAGCAGTACAAGCTCACTCTGGCTCGGCGAGCAACCAACAAGCTCATGGCCTTCCTCGCCCGGCATGGCAGAGGGTCAGCCTGGCAGCTCACCACTACTGGCCGAGACTCTGGGGAGCAGAGACGCGTGATGATAGCTCCCGTAGGTGTAGGGGAGACAGAGTACCTCGTTGCACCGTATGGCACCGTGGGCTGGGTCCTCAATCTCCGTGCCTCAAATAGGGCAGTGCTGGCACGAGGCGACATCACGCGGCGCATCACAGCGATCGAGGTCAGTGGCGAGGAAGCCGGGAGAGCTCTTGCAAAGCACTATCACGATAACTACAAGCACGTTGAACAGTTCTTCGACTTCGATGTCGAGCCTACGGTCATCGACTTCGCAAGAGTTGTAGTCGATCACCCTGTTTTCCGTGTCGAGGGACCAGTCTTAGGGTAGTCCCAGTGCCGGGCGGACCCCGGAGTTGCCGGAGTCCGCCCAACGCATGTCACTCGCTTAGTGCGCTCTCATCAGGACGTGCAATGAGCTGGAGAACTCCGCCAATGGCAATGAGAACTCCGCCAAAGATGAGTAGGTACCAGCCCCATCCTGCCGAGACCGTAAATGCCTCGCCGATTGCGTCACCTGCGAACGCCTCAGCAAAGCCTGCCGTCAATGTCCTCGCATCGTCAAATGCACCCTGGATTGCAATGCCGCCAATCACGAGGAGGAGAACGCCGAGCACGGTGACCACCAGGGCATTCATGCGCGACATTGCTTCCTTGATTTTTGGCAGCAGGGAGAGACCGAGTGCAGCGACCAACGCGACCGCGAGAATGGCTGCTGCTGCGGGGTTCTCGTTCCAGAGGGCTAGGAATGACATGTCGAAGCCTGTCGGGAATGCCGGGTTCATGGCATTCATAGCCGGAAGGAACTCCTCCCCGGCCGATATCGCCGACTTCAAGA
>CAYYGI010000038.1:2016-9010 GCA_964471085.1 uncultured Acidimicrobiaceae bacterium | reverse complement strand
CCTTATCTCTTCTGCTCCCGATGGGAGAGAAGGCTCAGGTGCACGAAGTCAGAGAGGGTCCGAGCTCTCAGGTGGTTGCTGCTGCGGTCTCGTCCTTCGCGATCTCTGCACGGACGTGATCCATGTCGAGTGCTTCTATCTGGCTAATGAGCTCACGGAGTCCTTCTTCAGGGAGAGCCCCGGGCTGGGAGAAGATGGCGACCTGGTCGCGGAATGCCATGAGTGTCGGGATGGAGCGGATCTGGAACTGTGTGGCGAGCTGTTGCTGTGCCTCGGTGTCAACTTTGCCGAACACGATGTTCGGGGAGTCGTTGGAGACTGTTTCGTAGGTGGGGGCGAACGTCCGGCAGGGCCCGCACCACTCTGCCCAGAAGTCGATGAGAACGATGTCGTTCTCCTCGATCGTGGAATCAAACGTCTCAAAGGTGAGGTCTACTGTTGCCATGGTGGTTGTCTCCGTTTCGGAATCGTTCTCGACGAACTAGGTTATGTTGCTCTCGATTGGTCGGTATGGTAACACACTCTCTGACTACCCCTAGGGGTATAGCGCCTTGCTTGGTGATCCTGCATCCTCGTCGTCGTACACTCACTGTGATGTCTGAATCCCGAACTCTCGTAGAACTTGAGAAGGTCTCGGTTCGTGCTGGTGCAACTCGCATTCTCGAGGATGTGTCGCTCACTCTCTATTCAGGAGATATTGTTGGTATTTTTGGGTCGAACGGTGCAGGAAAGACGACTCTGCTGCGCCTCATTGCAACACTACAACCGGCTGCAGGTGGTCATTGTTCCGTGCTCGGTGTTGATACCTCTTCTGAGGATCGGTACGATATTCGTCGCCAGATCGGGTACATCGGGCACACACCGGGCCTCTATCCCGAGCTCACCCTGCTCGAGAACCTTCTCTTTCTTGCCGATGCCTACGGGCTTCCACGCTCAGACGCCGAGGTTGCGCTTGAACTTGTCGGGCTTGCGGGGGCCGCTGGCCGACGAACGGATCACTCAAGCCATGGGATGCAGCGCCGCACCGAGTTCGCGAGAGTGCTCATGACCGAGCCGGACTTGTTGCTCCTCGATGAGCCTCACTCGGCACTTGATACGGACGCGATTGATCTTGTCGACGCCCTTGTGCACAGAACCGTCGAACGGGGAGGCGCAGCGGTACTCGTGTCCCACGACAGAGCTCGCGTGAAAACCCTCGCAACACGGTCGTATGAGATCAGAGGCGGGACGCTCTGGTGACTTCCTCTGATACTCCGATCGTTCTTCCACAAGTGAGGGCCATCATCTCCCCACTTCTAATCCTGAGAGTGGAAGTGCGCAATTCCCCAAACCCTGTTACGATGACTTTGTTCGGCGCATAAAGTGGAATCGGCAGGAATTGAGATTCTGCATTGCAACGGCATCGAATGGACATGGAAGCGGAAATGTTGCGGCAAGGAGGCAGTCGATAAGGCGGCAAAGGTAATCGACAGATGTACTGTTTTGCAGCCACCACCCACATTTTGGCTTGACGCGCTCAGATGGAGACCTCCCTTTGAAGGAAGGATGAGCTGATGGATAAAAAGAAAAAGAAACTTGTATTCGCGATTGCGTCTACATTTTTAATTGCGATTGTAGCTTTGTCTGCTGTTTTGATGATCGCACGTGACCAGGTTGACAAAGCAGCAGCTTTAGCAGATGCCGAAACGATTTTTGAAGTACTGCCTGACCAGATGCCAGGTTCAGAGAATGATACGCCGGAGCTAATCGCGCTCGGTGACCAAATGTTCCATGATGTCCGGTTATCTGTGAATGACCGGGTTTCATGTGCTTCTTGCCATGTCTTGGAGGGTGGGCGCGCCGGTGTTGATAACTTGGCGTTCTCGATCGGAACGTTCGGGGAACTAACAGGCAGAAATTCACCAACCGTCTTAAATGCCGGTTTTCATTTTAAGCAGATGTGGGATGGGCGCTTCCCTGATTTACCTGCTCAAGCCAAGGGTCCCATTCTTGATCCGATCGAGATGGCTATGCCAGACGGAGATGCGGTTGTAGAAAAACTATCTACGGACGCCGAACTTGTGGAAGTGTTTTACGGTTTGTTCCCAGACACCGGCTTGACATTTGACAACATCGCTGAATCGATAGCTGCTTTCCAACGTACTTTGATCACTCAGGACCGCTTCGATGATTTCCTACGTGGCGATCTCGCTGCATTGTCCAATGAAGAGGTAGAAGGATTAAATCTCTTTGTTGTCACAGGTTGTAGTGCATGTCATGCTGGGCCATTGTTGGGCGGAGATTCGTTCCAGAAAATGGGAGTATATGCGCCGTACGACAGCGACGACTTAGGCATATATGGGATAACCGGTCTAGAACGCGACAAATCCATGTTTAAAGTTCCGTCATTGCGGAACATAGAACTGACCGGACCATTCTTCCATGATGGTGGAGTAGCAGAGCTTGACGAAGCTGTATCGGTAATGGCAAGACTTAGTCTTGGGACAGAGTTGACTGATGCTGAAGTAGAGAGCATTGTGTTGTTCTTGAAGTCCTTGACTGATAAGGAACTTGCAGCTGCTAACTAGTTTGGTAGTCAAGATAAGTGATGAAAGGGTCAGGCCGTGCCTGACCCTTTCATTAACCCCGATGGGTGTATCCATTTGATCGGTGTAGTGCAGGTCAGGCGGTTCTCCACGAGTGGTTCGCTGGAGGACGCCCCTGGCTGGGCGGGTAGCCACGACTGGTCTATGGCGTTCTGAGGTGGAGTTCCGACTGGCCGTCACGATGTGTTTATGGAGATATCATGCCCTGTGACCCTCATCGACCTGGAGAAAGTCTCCGTGCGCGCAGGGGCAGTGCGTATTCTCCGGGATGTGTGTTTCGCCCTTCGATCCTGCAACGCCATAGGAGTCTTCGGGGCGAATGGTGCAGGCAAGACAGAGCTCGCGTGAAAACCCTCGCAACACGGTCATACGAGATCAGAGGAGGGACACTTTGGTGACGTCCTTTGATGCACCGAGCTTTCTTCAGCAAGTGAAGACCATCATCAAGAGAGACTTGCTTCGTGAGCGTCGCTCGGGAGAAGTGCTCTGGGTGACGCTCCCATTCGGGGCTATTGCATTGCTCCTCGTCCCTCTCGCAATCGGTACGGATGCACCGACACTTCAGCGGATCGGGCCGGGGATGTTCTGGGTTATTGTGATGCTCTTTGGTGTACTCATTGCGATCCGTCACACGAGCGCCGAGGTCCAAGCACAACGTGATGTGGTCATCTTGACGGGTCTTGATCCGGCTGCGATCTTTGTTGGTAGGGCGACCGCAAGCTTCCTTCTCCTGGTCGTGTTCCAGGTGACTCTCGGGCTCGTCACGGTTGTCCTCTACAACGTTGCACTCACTGGATGGGTGGTGCTGCCAGTTGTCTTCTTTTTGGCGGCCAGCGGTCTCGCGCTTCTCGGCACTCTCGCAGCAGGTATCGTCTCAACGGGTCGATCAGCGAACGCACTCGTCCCTCTCCTCGTCGCACCGCTCTCGGTCCCCCTGCTCCTCGGTGCCACTCAGGCACTGGAAGCAGTACGTTTCGGCAACACTAGCCTTCCATGGCTGTTGCTGATGGCTATCGTCGGGCTGCTGTTGTTGGTAGCAGGCGTACTCTCAGCTCGCCCACTCCAGGAGACGGCATGACTGCAACCGAACACCGAAGAACTCTCTGGCCGTGGCTGGTGATGGCGTTCGCTGGTGTCCTCACGTTTGCAGCGTCCATGATCGTTCCTCCTGACTACATCCAGGGCCAGCTCTCCCGGATCATGTATATCCATGTGCCGGCTGCTTGGCTCGCGTACCTCGCGTTCGGTGTCACGATGTTTGCTTCCGCGATGTACCTGTGGAAGAAGGACCTCAAGTGGGATCGCCGTGCATACGCCTCGGCTGAGATCGGAGTCATGTTCACCGCTCTCGCTATAGCTCTCGGCATGATCTGGGGCAGACCGACATGGGGGATCTGGTGGACGTGGGATGCTCGCCTGACGCTCACCGCGATCATGTTCTTCGTGTACCTTGGGTATCTGGCGTTGCGCCGTACAACGGAGAATCTTGAGGTACGCGCTACTCGATCCGCAGTTTTCGGTGTGCTCGCCGTTGTCCAGATCCCGCTCGTGCACTTCTCTGTTATATGGTGGAGAACCCTGCACCAGCCATCAACTGTCCTTGGCTCTGATGGTCCATTGATGGATGGATGGATGTTGGTGACGCTTCTGATAGCTGTTGGTAGTTTCACAGCAATGTATGCTGCAATGATGGTGAAGCGCCTTGAGCTAGCTCACCTCGAAGACGAGGTTCTTATTGCACAGCAAACCAGTTCTGGTGCTTTTGCAGGCGAAGCTATCACTTCGCCCGGGCTTGAGAAAGGCCTCTGATGGAGTACGAGCACGCATGGAGCTGGGTGGCTTTTGCTTATGGCGTTACGGGCTTCGCTCTCGTCTTGTACGCGTCCTCGATTGCTCTGCGCATCTCGCGCCTTCACAAAAAGCTAGGTGATATATCGTGAGAAAACGAGCGAAGTTTCTGCTCCCGATTGGGGCGATAATCACCATTCTCGCAGTGCTTATGGTCAACATGTCCTCAGCAATGGTGTTCTTCTACACACCCGCGGAGATGAAGGCTCTCGAGCCGGGGGATATCCGCATGCGCCTTGCCGGCCAAGTTGTCGCGGAGAGCGTTGTTGAGAAGGAGAAGACCGTAGTGTTCACCGTCGTGGACTGCGATATTACCGTCCCGGTGATCCACACGGGTAACCCACCGCAGCTCTTTAGCGAGGGCATAGGTGTTATCCTTGAAGGTACCTGGAACGGAACGGAGTTCATTTCAGATACGATGTTCGTGATGCATGACGAACAGTATCGGGCAGATCCGACGGATTACGACCCGGACCTCCATGCCTGTGTTGTGCCATGATCGCAGTTGCTGGGCACATAGCGATACTCGTCGGTCTGGGTGCTGCGGTCAGCATCGTCGTGCAGGGTATCCGATATCACAAGAGCGGGAGCAAGGAAGCGCTTAGGGTGCCGGTGTTGGTTTACACCATTGCTGGCGTGTTGGCCTTCGCAATCCTTCAGACCGCGATCCTCACCCATGATTTCTCGATAGCGTACGTAGCGAACAACACGTCGGTGCACACGCCATTCATGTTCCTGATCGCGTCTGCGTGGGCAGCTCTAGAAGGGTCGATCGTCTTGTGGGGGCTTGTGCTTGTCTCAATGACGTACCTGGCATGGAGGTCGTTGGAGGAGAAGGACGGTCTCGGGGTTCTTGCTCTGGCTGTCATCGGAGCGGTCGGTGTTTTCTGGTTCGGGGTTATGGCCTCACCCCCCGCCAACCCTTTCGCTGTGTGCACGGAAGTAGTCAACGGTATCTGCAACACTTCATCGTGGTGGCCGCTCGCTGCAAGCGTTGCTCCCCTTGATGGGCAGGGACCCAATTCACTCCTTCAGAACCACTGGCTCATGGCGCTGCACCCGCCGACGCTCTACATAGGGTTCGTCGGGTTTACGATTCCGTTCGGTTTTGCGATCGCGGCGCTCTGGCGACGCGATACCGGGCGCGCGTGGCTTGACCGCACTCATCGCTGGTCACTCGTGTCGTGGACGTTCCTCTTTCTTGGCATTCTCCTCGGTGCGTGGTGGGCGTACGAGGTCCTTGGATGGGGGGGTTATTGGACGTGGGACCCGGTTGAGAACGCCTCCCTCCTCCCGATGCTCACCGCAACAGCATTCATCCACACTGCGGTTGTACAGCGGAAACGAGGGATGCTGCAATCCTGGAACTTCATTCTTGTCATCGCCACATTTGCTCTCACGATATTCGCAACATTCCTCACGCGAGCCGGCCTCATAATGTCCGTACACGCCTTCTCACAGTCGACGATTGGCCCGTGGCTCTTGGCGTTCCTCGTTGTGATCGTTGTTGGTTCCCTGACCCTCTTTGCATTCCGAGCCAACGACATCTCGCAAGCCCCGCGCATGGATTCCCTGTCATCACGCGAGGGTTACATCTTGGCCAACAACCTCATCCTCGTAGTCTTCGCGTTCACCGTGCTCTTCGGCACGATGTTTCCTCTCATCGTCCAAGCAGTCTCGGGGGACGAAGTTGCTATCGGAAGAATGTTCTTCGACAGGGCTACCGTCCCTATTGGTCTTCTGCTGCTCCTGGTGCTCGGGTTGGGTGTTGTCGCACCTTGGCGAGTTGCATCACCTCAGGTGCTCTGGAAGCGGCTTCGCGTTGCAATCGCTATGGGGATTGTCAGCGGCGCTGTCGCCGTTGCAGTTGGCGTCAACTCGCTGGCTGTCGTTCTCACCATTGTGCTGGGAATCTTCGTCATCGCGGCTATCGGCCTGCGCTTCGTCGAACTTGCTCGCAAGCGGCCCGAAGGTCTGTTCAGGGGTGGGGCGAAGTTGTTCCGGAACGATCTCGGATATTGGGGAGGCCAGGTTGCTCACACCGGGCTTGCAATCCTTGCTATAGCTATTGCTACGACGAGTGGTCTTGTAGTTCATGAACACGTCACGCTCTCTGCCGGGGAGACCGCGGTTGTTGATGGCCACTGCATACAGTACATTGAGCCCTTCGCCTGGTCGGAGCCACATCGACACGTTCAAGGAGTGGCTATAGCTGTCTTGGACTACTCATGCACAGAAGTCAGGGCCACCCTATATCCGAGCCTCAACACATTCCCGCGGTCAGTCCAGCCTATTGGCACGCCGGATGTGTGGACGGGGCTTATTGATGACGTATACGTCGCGATCGCCGGTGGTACTTTGGAGTCAATCGAGTTGAATGTGTTCATTTTCCCTCTCCAGTGGTTGCTCTGGGTTGGCGGTTTTATCATCGTTGCAGGTGGCGCGATATCACTCGGAAGAAGCGACACACGAAGATCTCGGCCAGTAGAGCTTGAAGAGAGAGCTTCACAGGAGGTTCCTCGTGTCTGAGCGCTTCACGAGAGAGCGGCCTAAGAGAGAGC
>CAYYGI010000038.1:0-1916 GCA_964471085.1 uncultured Acidimicrobiaceae bacterium | reverse complement strand
GACATATCGACTATCTCAGATGAGGAGATGGAGGCTGTAGTAGCCCAGAATCCTGAGGTGGTAGGCATGCGTCTCGCTCTTGCTCGTCGCTACTTCAACGCGGGAGACTTTTCGCGAGCACTTGACCATTACATGATCATCCTTAGCCAGGAACAGCATCCCGAGGCACTCGCCAACGTCGGGTGGATGACGTACATGTCAGGGAGGCCCGATATTGCTCTCGGGTACATCGAGGCTGCATTGCAGCGTCAACCGGGGTCCTTGGCAGCGCTGTGGCTCCTCGCGAATATTCAGCACGCGCTTGGCAACTACGCGGAAGCCGCAGAAGCACTGGCCGTCGTCCTCGACGCTGAAGAAGGCGTCCCTGACAATGTGAGAGTGGCAGCCACTGCGTTATTGGTTGAGATGGAGAGCGGATGACTGAGCCGAACACTCCCAGAGCAGCCCCACCCAACAACAAAACTACGCTGGGTTCGCGCATGGTGTGGGTTGTCATCGCAGCGGGTATCGCGTTCTTCCTTCTCGCTTTGATGTTTGCTGGGCGCTTCGGCACTGATCCTGGTCTGTTAGCTTCGCCCCTCATCGGCCAACCGGCACCTGATTCAGAGATAGCGTTGATGGATGGCACGGGAAGCATCACCGTCAGCGAATTTGCCGGAGATATCCTCGTCGTCAACTACTGGGCATCGTGGTGCCTCTCGTGTCGCGTTGAACACGCTGCCCTGGCCCAAGGCGCTGAGGCTTACGCCGATTTCGGGGTGACGTTCATAGCTGTCAACCACCAAGACGTTCCCCACAGAGCAGAAGCATTCCTTGACGAACTTGGGTGGAGCCCCTTTACCGTGTACACCGTTGATGAAGGGTCAAGAGCAGCGTTCCAGTGGGGGGTGATGGGTCTCCCTGAAACGTACTTCGTCGATCGCGACGGGATCATTGTTGGGAAGGTCTCCGGACCGGTGACTTTCGGGCTTCTCTCGCAGACGATCGACCGCATCCTCCTTGGAGAAGTCATTGGAGACATCGAGACCGGGGAAGTAGAGAACAGATAGCCTTGCCACATTCTGCTCTGTGTTCTGTGCTCTCTGCTCGGTAATCTGACAACTCTGCCCACTCAAAATCTCGGAGGTCCCCATGTCGTTGCTCGCTGCATACCGTATACCCCCCACTGTTCTGCCCAGCCACTACGACATCGAGATCGAACCGGATCTCGATGCGGCAACTTTCACAGGCACCGTCGGCATCGATGTTGAGATCAACGAAGCAGTCGAGAGCATCGTGCTCAACGCTATTGAGCTTGAAATTCAGAAGGCAACGGTTGCGATCGAGGGCAGCATCCACGTTGCTGAAGTCACCTTCGATGAAGAGAATGAACGCGCAACTCTGACATGCAACTCAGAACTGCCACTCGGGCAGGCCCGCATCTCGATCGAATTCTCTGGAACACTAAATGATGACCTGCGTGGCTTCTACCGCTCGCGCTACACGACTGATGATGGGGTCGAGAAGACGATCGCTACAACCCAGTTTGAGGCAACGGATGCTCGACGTGCCTTCCCCTGCTGGGATCAACCGGATTTCAAGGCCACCTACACCGTGACACTCATCGTTGAGGACGGTCTCATGGCTGTCTCCAACGCCGCGGAGGTGGCTCGCGAGACGCTCGGCTCAGGAAAAATCAAGGTGAGTTTCGCTGAAACAATGAAGATGTCCACCTACCTTGTGGCGTTCATTGTGGGTGAGCTCGAAGCGACTGATCCTGTTGACGTCGAGGGCACACCGCTACGAATCATCGCTACTCCCGGAAACATGCACCTCACTCCCTTCGCACTCGACATGGGGGCCCATGCGCTCCGATACTTCTCTGAGTACTACGACATCCCGTATCCAGGCGACAAACTCGACATGGTTGCTATCCC
>CAYYGI010000037.1:4209-9122 GCA_964471085.1 uncultured Acidimicrobiaceae bacterium | reverse complement strand
TCGTTTCTTGCGATCACCATTCGGCTGCTAGAGTGGAAGTAGCCAAGAGAGGGAAGGCCGATTCGATCTCGGAGGGATCATGAAACGGCTAACAATACTTGTCGCGATAGGAGCGCTGCTGCTCACCGCGTGCGCGACACCCACAGAGGTGATCGAGGAGGTCACCGAGGCGGTACCGACCGAGGAAGTCGATGTTGCCCCTGACCCGGCTCAGAACGATCAGGGCCGAGTTGAGACAGAGGAGGCTCCCGTTGTAACCAATGGGGGAGACCTGCCAGACGGGTTCCCTGTGCCGCTTCCGGATGGCTACACAGTCGTGGGCGTCATGACCACAGACGGCGAATCGATAGTTCAGGTGTCCTACGCGCTGGACCGGCGCGATGAGTTAGTCGAGCACTTCGATGAGTGGACGGCTGGGCATCTCGGAGATTGGCATATCTCGATGATGATGTCCGGTGATGCCGCTGATGGCACACTGGTCTCAATCATGACGTATGACGAGGAGAACATGCAGATCTCAATCATTGTGGCTGACTGCTTCGCTATCCCAGCAATGAAGGGGCTCGTCGGTCTCTCCGAAATTGACGTCCCCTATGATGCCATGTGTGTCTTTGTCACGCACCCGCAGGGATAGCAGAGGTCGCAGGGCCCCAGAGACCACCTGCACCGTTCGTGCCTTGCTCCGCCCTGTGCTCTGATAGCCTCTGGTTATGGAGATTGTGGGACTCGGAGTAGACATTGCAGCCGGTCAGATCACCGATCGAGCCAGTTCGTTGATTCGCTCCATCTGTCGGAGTGCTCTGGTAGTTTCGCCGGGGCTGGGGTCGGTCACTCCGTAGTGTGCCTTCCTTTTGAGTCCGAGAAGCGCAGCCAGAGCGTCGGCCGCTTCCCTTCCCACGTCGCCAGCATCACGCAGGAGCAGCACGGCCTCGCGGTGGTTATCGCCAGAAGCATGCCTTCCGAGGCGAACACAGCAAATCACATCTGCTGCTGCAATACCGGAGAGAACAGCGTTGGAGACCGCTGCAGAACGCTCTGGACCGGAATTGGATGCTGGACTGGTGAGTCGTGCGAGGTCGGCGAAGCTCTCTGCCTGCTTGAGGCGTGCCCCAGCGTTGGAAGTGGTGCAGTCCTTGGAGCGTCGTCGCCTACGAGACATGTGTGGCCATGAGATCTCTACCGTCGGTATCGAGGGCGGCCGCAATATCGGGGGAGGTCTCATCGAGGACTCTGAACTCCGCGCTTGAGTAGATGATTGCGTCAACCGGGTTGCCGGTGAGGGATTCAACTTTCTGTGCAAGCAATGACACGGCCAAGCTCGCAACGTCGAAGTCGGTGTTGTCGCTGAACACGAAGGCGATGTCGATGTCGGACTCCGGGCCTGCATCCCGGCGTGCAACGGAACCGAATAGCAGAACTTGTTGTGGAGTCGGCTCTACAGCGCTGACCATCTCCGATAGCTTGGTGACGAACGCCTGGTACGCACCTGCGGCGACGACCACGAGTGGTGCCAGCAGATGTTCCCGGTTCAGCGTGTTCAAGATGGCGTTCCCCGCCTCGACCTGGTGGACGATGCCCGCGTCCCCAAGATTTCTGAGAGCAGCAGCTACGCCACTCGGTGAGGCACCACCGGGCACGAGTCGGGCAACTTCGCGACCCGACAGTGGTCGGGTGGTGCCGGCAAGCACTTCAAGGATCTCTCCCTTGAGCGAGGGTATGAGACTGTTAATCGGATGGCTGATGTTCACGGCTCTGCTCCAGATAAAATCCTATGTTCATAATATCGGACATATGCGCGAAATGCTAGACATTGATCTGCTCCCTGAGTAACGATGCGACCCGAAGGCCTTTCACTGCCTGGTGCCTGCGGGTCCCAAGGCTTGGGAGTTCCTCTAGGCTCGCCGGTTCTGTCGGGAGACTGGGCTTGCTTGCTCATCTCTCCCTCCTGGAAGGTGGGATGAGGGTTGAGGCGAACCTGTCCCCTGTGCTCTGATAGCCTCTGGTTATGGAGATTGTGGGACTCGGAGTAGACATTGCAGATGTTGCGCGGGTTCGTCGGCTGCTCCACAAGGACCCGGAGGGTTTCCGGAGGCGGTGCTTTACGGATCATGAGTGGGAGTACGCTCACCGATTCTCGGATCCCTCCGAACGCCTCGCTGCTCGATTTGCAGGGAAAGAAGCTGTGATGAAGAGCCTCTTCACCGGTTGGCGGCGCATCCCTTGGACCCACGTTGAGATTACAGGAGGCGGACCGCCGCGCGTCAACCTCTCTGGCAAGGCTCGCCAGCGTGCAGACATGCTTGGAGTTGTCGACATTAAGATCACTGTCACCCACACCCAGGACACAGCAATGGTGTTCGTGGTCTCGCAGCGGGAGCACTCCTGATGGAACCGATCCTCAGCGTCGCTGAGATGCGCAGAGTTGATGCTGAAACGACCGTGGACATCGACAGGCTCATGGATGCAGCAGGGTACGGAGCTGCACTCTCGGCCGCAAAGATGGGTGCTGGATACTCCAAGCGTGTGCATGTGATTGCAGGTACAGGGAACAACGGAGGAGACGGATACGTTGCCAGCAAATATCTTGCTCGTCGCGGTGCCACGGTCACGGTCCACCAGGTAGGCGAGCCTGACCCCGATACGGCTGCGCATCGGGCTCTCATTGGAGCAGTTGCAGCCGGGGTCACGGTCAAGGCGATCGGACCGCCCGAATCCGGCGACCTCCTCATCGACGCGTTCGTCGGCACCGGCTTTCGGGGAGAACTGCCACAAGAGGTCGTTGCGTGGACACACGTCGAGTACCCGGTGCTCGCTCTCGATGTTCCCTCGGGTATGGATGGCGACACCGGCTCTGGGGATGGGGCCGTGTTTCGGGCAACTCGCACCGCAACCTTTCACATGCGCAAGCCCGGCCACTTCCTGGGCAACGGACCTGACCTCTGCGGGGAGGTCGATCTCTATGACATCGGTCTCTCTGGTGGCGAGCCGGCTCTGCACCGAATGACCGCAACTGATGTCGTGCTGCCACGAAGAGATCGAGATGCCCACAAGTGGTCCGTGGGTGCCGTTGCAACCATTGGGGGGGAACCAGGGTTGACTGGTGCTGCACTCTTTGCAGCGAGAGGTGCAATTGCGACAGGTGCCGGGGCATCAGTGATGTTCACCACCGCGGCTACAACTGCGACATACAGTGCAACGGCACCCGACATCCCAACAATACAGGCATCTGAGACTGCCTCTTGGCACGGTCACGCCTCAGAGGTGCTCGCTCTTCTTGACAGGTTTGATGTGCTCGTGATGGGCCCCGGCCTTGAGCCGGTGACGACCGAGTTTGTTGAGCAGATCCTCGAAGGATTCGGGGGTGCTGTCATTCTTGACGCTGGTGCTCTCAACGCGCTCACCCACCTCGATGCCCTGGTGAACAGGAGTGCAACCACGGTGCTGACTCCACACGCGGGAGAATTCAAGCGCCTTGCTGGCCTCGACGCTGGGCCTGAGGCTGTTCAGTGGCTTGCAGACGAGACGGGTGCAGTCGTGCTGATGAAGGGCGCTCCAACCCTTGTGGTCTCGGACACGATAGTCGTTATCGACACCGGGGGCCCTGAGCTTGCCACGATAGGGACCGGTGACGTGCTTGCAGGAATGATTGCTGCACTCCTTGCAGGTGGAGTTGATGCATCGGTTGCAGCCGCATCCGCAGCGTACCTTCACGGCATTGCTGGCGCACAGGCTGCCTTAGCGGAGATGCTCACACCAATGCGACTCCTCGATGAAGTAGCGTCGGTGGTGTCTGCATGGCCGTTGGAGTGACTACCGTTCACGAGACGAGTAACCCGGAGCAGCATGCGTCCATCGTGGATAGATATCGACCTCAACGCCATTGAGCACAACGTCCGCGAGATACTCATTGGAATCGGTGGGGTGGATCTGTGCGCCGTTGTCAAAGCAGATGCATACGGGCACGGCGACATTCCGGTTGCCAAAGCAGCACTCCGGGGTGGTGCAACGTCGCTCGCGGTAGCGCTCGTCGAGGAGGGGGTAAAGCTCAGGGATGCAGGTATTGATACGCCGATCTTGGTGCTCTCCGAGCCACACGTTGACGAGATTCAAGAAGTCATCACACACGAGCTCACTCCAACCGTGTACAGCGCCGGGTTCGTGGAGGAGATCGGGGGTGCTGCAACACAGAGCAGCACGACGCCGTACCCCGTTCACCTCAAGATCGACACAGGTATGCACCGTGTCGGTGCCCCCCCTATCGAAGCTTTCCAGGTAGCGCGGTTGATCAGTAGTGATGAGCGCTTGATCCTCGAAGGAGTATGGACACACTTCTCGGTCGCTGACAGCGACCTTGAGTACACGCTGCGCCAGAATCGTGCCCTTATCCGCTTCGTGGAGGCGCTCGACGCAGAAGGTATCCGACCCAAGGTTGTGCACGCTGCAAACACAGCCGCTGCATTCGCGCTCCCTGAGACGCGCCACGACATGTGCCGAGTCGGCCTCGGCATCTATGGCATGCGCCCTACTCCTGAGAGCGGTCCAAGCATTGGCCTCGTGCCCGTCATGCGTGTCGTGAGCGCAGTCTCCTCGACGCGCGACCTCTCGAGGGGAGCAAGGCCCTCGTACGGTCGGCGACGGTCCCTCCCTGAGGCAGGGAGAGTCGTCACGGTGCCGATCGGATACGCCGATGGGGTGTCCAGGGGCTTATCGGAGACCGGAAACGTCCTGATCCGAGGCAGGCGCTACCCCTATGCTGGGACGATCACTATGGATATGGTGGTCGTCGACGTTGGCCGAGATGAGATCGAAGTGGGAGAAGAGGTCGTCCTGATGGGTACCCAAGAAGGGGAGATGATCTCTCCCGAGGAGTGGGCTGGCCTCCTTGACACGATCACATACGAGGTGGTGTGTTC
>CAYYGI010000037.1:0-4109 GCA_964471085.1 uncultured Acidimicrobiaceae bacterium | reverse complement strand
ACCGACACCGTTGCAAAGACCGGTGTGACCGTGCTCACGTTCCCCGAACCGAATGTTGGCGTTGTTGACGTGCGCGGGGGTGCACCTGGTACAAGAGAGTTAGCAATCTTTGGTGCAGCGATCAAGCCTGTGACCGTGAACGCCCTCGTGTTCGCGGGGGGGAGCGCTTTCGGGTTAGCAGCCGCCGATGGTGTCGTGCGCGAGCTCGAGCGCGAGCAGCGAGGCACTCCAACACCGATGGGGCCGGTGCCGATTGTTCCGACCGTGATCCTCTACGACCTTATGGTGGGGAGACCCGATGTCCGGCCCACCCCGGAGAATGGCCGTGATGCGTACCTTGCAAGAACCGGCGATGTGGTCACTATGGGATCAGTTGGTGCCGGGACAGGTGCAACTGTCGGCAAGCTGACAGGGATCGAGGGTTCCACACCGGGGGGGATCGGATCCTCTTGTATCCGAGTAGGGGGAGCGACCGTTGGCGCTCTCGTTGCACTCAACGCCGTTGGTGACGTCTACTCACTTGCCGGGAGGAGGTTGACCGGTTCCGACGCGACTAAGAGACGTGCACACAGCGAGCTCAGTCTTGGAGAGAGCACAACCCTTGTTGCTGTTGCAACGGATGCCGTTCTTGACCGAAGTGACATGCGGCGAATGGCGGTGAGGGCTCACGACGCGATCGGGGCAACGATCCGTCCTGCCCATACGAGATATGATGGGGACACAGCGTTCATTGTGTCGAGTCAGGCACACGAAGCAGACGTTGATAGCGTCATTGAGGCTGCGTTCGAGGTAGTAGCTGCTGCAATTATTCGCGGTGTTGAGTTGGCGAGTGCACAGTGAGCAAGCATCTTGCATCGGTGGAGACCCTTGAGGCGTTAGCTGTGATCGCCCAAGACTGCACGCAGTGTTCTCTGGCCACCGGGCGCACACATGTCGTGTTCGGGTCAGGCCCGGCTACAGCGAGCGTGATGATTGTTGGTGAAGCACCAGGTCACGCCGAGGATGAGCAGGGCGTTCCATTCGTTGGACGGTCAGGGAAGCTCCTCGACAAGCTCCTTGGAGAGATTGGCTTGGATCGCGACGACGTCTACATAGCAAACGTGGTGAAGTGCCGACCTCCAAAGAACAGGGACCCGCGAGCCGACGAGATTGACGCTTGCAAAGGGTATCTCATGCACCAGGTCGAACTCATCGACCCGAAAGTCCTCCTCACCCTCGGGAACTTCTCGATGAAACTGCTTCTTCGAACCACGACCGGGATCACTCGGATGCGTGGGAGAGCCTACGTGTGGTGGGGCCGATTCCTTGTCCCCACGTTTCATCCAGCAGCGGCGTTGCGCGGGGGAGAACGCGTCACGAATGAGATGCGAGCTGACCTTCTTCTCGTCCGCGACATTCTTGACGGTAACGTCCGGTATACCAATGACCCTTGACTTCAGATCCTCTTCACCCGATGAGACGCTCGCCCTGGGGCGTCGCTTCGCCACGTTGTTGACCGCGGGGGATATTGTCGTGCTCTCTGGCAGGCTCGGATCAGGGAAAACACTCTTTGCTTCCGGGGTCGCGAGCGGTCTCGGGATACGTGAACAGGTAACCAGTCCAACGTTCCTCATCGAGAAAGTGTACCGGGACGGCTTTCTCCCACTGATCCACGCTGACGTGTACCGGATTGCTACGATGAGTGAGTTCGGGGATCTGGAACTTGCAGACAGAGGGCGCGATGGTGTTCTCCTCATCGAATGGGGGGACACGATCGAGGAGAGCCTGCCAGAGGATCGCCTCGTCGTGCACTTCGAGGTCGAGGGCGACGAACGATTGATCACTTTCGTAGCACACGGTGTCTGGCATGATCGTGACCTTGGGGTGCTTGCGTGAAGATTCTTGCGATCGATACCGCGACTCCCGCATCCTCAGTAGCAATAGGCGAGGATCACGCTGTACGTGGCATGTCGCTCAATCTGGATCACCGTGGCCACGTGAAGTTTCTTGTCCCAGCGATCGACTTCTGCCTCTCACAAGCGGGATGGAGTGCACGCGATATTGAGTTAGTAGCCGTAGATGTCGGACCTGGCCCGTACACGGGGCTCCGGTGCGGAGTCTCCACAGCCCAGGCCTTCGCTGCTGCCATTGGCGCTCCTATGGTGACGGTCTCATCGCTGAGCACGATCGCTGTGCGCGCAGCAACGGGCCACAGGCGCATCTGGCCCGTTGTTGACATGCGCCGGGGAGAGGTCGCTGTGTCGGCATTTCTCCCTCTCCCTGGCGGCGTTGCACCTGATGGCGAGCCTGAAGTTGTGCGACCGGAGGTCTTCAAGGAGATGTTGGAAGCTGACGGCTCTGAGTCGTTGGTGGTTGGTGACTGGAAGTCTCTCCCCGAAGCTACATGGACAGGGCTGGGGAAGGTACGGCGGGGATTGCCGAGATATCCGTCTGCCGATACGATCCTTGAGATAGCATCGATGAAGGTTCGCCACGGTATGACGATGCTGCCAGGCGATGTCCGACCCGTGTATATGCGAGATCCCGATGTGCAGATCAACTGGAGTGCGTTCCGCTCGGAGGGGGTGTGGCCGTCGTGACAAGGATTGCTATTCGCGAGATGACTCACACAGATATCCCTGCCGTTGCTGCCCTTGAGGCTGAGGTGTTCGACGAGCCCTGGCTGCCAAGCGTCTTTGTCGATGAGCTCGCTCTGACAAATCGGGAGTACATCGTCGGGACGTGTAGCGACTGCGAGATCGACGACTCCAAAGTTGTTGGCTACGGTGGTCTCTTGATCGTGGACGAGCAGGCTCACATCACGACGCTCGCTGTAGCTCGCGAGGGACGGGGAGTGCAGTTAGGGAAGCGCCTGATGCTTGTGCTGGTGTCTCGGGCGCTTGACGGTGGAGCAAAGCATCTCACACTCGAAGTTCGGATGTCGAATTCATCTGCTCGCGGTCTCTACGAGTTGTTCGGATTTTCACCCGTCGGACGAAGGAAGAACTACTACAAGGATGAGGATGCTCTTGTGATGTGGGCGACCGACATCGATGCGCCAGAGTATGCGGATCGCATCGATGCGATCAGGGTCTCTCTCCCCGGTGATGACGGATGAGTGGTCCAATTGTCGTGGGGTTTGAGACGAGCTGCGACGAGACCGGTGTTGCAGTCATCGAGGGGTTGACGTCGCGTAGTTCGGTGCTTGCAAGCCAGGTCGAGGAGCATGCACGATTCGGCGGGGTCGTTCCTGAGGTTGCTGCCAGAGCACATGTTGAAGCAATCCGGCCCCTGACCCACCAAGCAATCACGATGGCAGGGATCCACCCAGATGACATCGATGCCGTGGCTGTTACTCGAGGCCCTGGCCTGGTCGGGCCTCTTATGGTTGGCTACTCGTTCGCGAAGTCATTCGCGTACGCGCTCGGTAAGCCGCTCTACGGCGTTGACCACATGGAGGGGCATCTCTCTGCTCCCCGGCTCTCCTTTGACGAGTATCAGCCCCCCGCGGTGGTCCTCCTTGCAAGTGGGGGTCACAGCCAGATCGTCCACGTCAAGGATTGGGGGGAGTACGAGGTGCTTGGGGGAACGATCGATGATGCAGCCGGGGAAGCTTTCGACAAGCTTGCTCGATTTATGGGCCTTGGATTCCCGGGAGGGCCCGCAATTGATCGTGACTCGGAGGGTGGAGACCCGGATGCAGTGCGCTTCCCGCGTGCACTTCGTGATCGCCCATTTGATTTCTCGTTCTCCGGGCTCAAGACATCAGTCGTCACGTACCTGGAGAGAGCCAGAGACCAGGGAGAGTTGCCACAGCGTCACGACGTGTCAGCCTCGATCCAGGAAGCAATTGTTGATGTGCTTGTTGAAAAGACCTTCAACGCTGTCGAGGCGACAGGTGTCGAGATTGTCGGTGGTGGTGGTGGGGTGCTCTCCAATAGGAGGCTCCGAGAGCGCCTTGCCCAGGAAGCGGACCGGCGCGGTATCGGGTTGTTTGTTCCTGAGCCTGCTCTCTGTACCGATAACGGTGCAATGATCGCGGCTGTTGCGGTACACAAGATCACTGAAGGTGTTGGAGGGGATGACCTCGGTGGCGATGTCGAGCCCGGCCTCCGCCTCAATCCATGAGC